>DASPQI010000419.1:0-8717 GCA_035625045.1 Syntrophales bacterium
TTATCCTCCAAGTACATGAATTATGTGTCTAAAACCAAACTTTTTTCATTCATTTAATAAATGGTGTTGTAATAATTTTTGCAATTATCACCTGATAAGCGACCTGATCCTTTCGCGTTGTTCAGAAGCTCGCTGTGACCACTCACGATCACCGGCCAGATACATCTCTGCCAGTCGATTCCATTCTTTTGCCTGCATTATATTGCCTTTCTTAACCCAAGCTTCAGCAAGGTAATAATAGTTTTTCCCGTTGGCGCCATAGACACTGACAGCCCGTTCCAGAACATTGATGGCATCATCTATTTTACCTCTTTCCAGGAGCATTTGCCCCTGCTCTGTTAAATGAAGAGAGGCCATCTCCCTGGAATGGGGCTTTTCTTCAGGCAATTCCTTTTTTTCCATTCTTTTTTCTTGAGATGCGGTTGATGTGTTTTTCGATGGTGCAGGAAAAATTACAGAGCATCCTGAAAGGATAAAACAAAAGAAATAAAATAACAATTTCTTACCAGTCTCGCTGTTCATCTCCTACTTCCTCCACAAGTTTTTCCACAATTTCTTCAATGCTCCACCTAACTGGCGATGCTCTGTAATTTGACAATATCCGACAGGTACATTTTCCATCAGGAAAACCTCTTCAATAGGGCCAGGACACCCGTTTTCTACGGCTAATAATCCGCTTTGCGGACAAATTTTCTTCTTGACAACACCGGGAGGCATTATAAACCAACTACCTGAGACATATTGAGGTATGGCACTTACCAAGTCAGCCCATATGGGCAGCGCCGCAACGGCACCTTCCACGAATAACGTATCCCCATTATCAAAACCCACCCACACCAGTACGAGGATGTCTGGGGTGTATCCGACAAACCAGGCATCCCTGAAATCGTTTGTCGTTCCTGTCTTTCCCGCGACAGGAAAAGAAATTCCCCTGCTTTTAAGAGATTTTCCTGTACCGTCTGTAATCACACTCCTCAGCATATCGTTTATCAGATAAGCCTTTGTCGGAGAAATGACGTTCTTGATGGTCATATGCCTTCGCTCCAGGACATTCCCGTTTTCAGCTACGACAGCTTTTAGGGACAGAGGATAGGGTTCCACGCCGTCGGAAGCAAACGTACAGTAAGCCCTTGCCAATTCGAGGGGAACGACTTCGTAAGAACCCAATGCAAGGGATGGCTGCGGCTTTATGGGTGTTGAAAACTGAAAGATATTTGCGGTATTCACGATTCGGTCTAGACCGACTTTCATCGCCAGATCGACCGTTGCCAGATTATCTGACCTTGCCAGGGCATCTCTCATCCTTATGCCATTTTCAGAAACAGGCCCCAGGCTATGCGGGGTCCATAATTTCCCCTCAACTTCATACTGTTTCGGACTATTGGACAGCACCGTCGCCGGGGTAAATTGATCCAGGCCGGTCAAATAGACAAATGGTTTGAACGCACTGCCGGGTTGACGGTGCGCCTGCGACGCCCTGTTAAACTGACTTGTGCTGTAATCCCTGCCGCCGACCATGGCAAGAATACTACCAGTCTTCGGCTGCATCACGATTACAGCTCCTTGAAGTTTCCGCTCCGGGTTGGAACGCATCAGGGAAGGATACGTCTTTTCCAGGCGGGCCAATCCCTTTTCCAAAGTTTTTTCCGCCGCCTCCTGGACCTGCGTATCCAGCGTCGTGTAAATGGAGAGTCCCTGCGATGAAAGGACTTCGGCGGAGTACAGTGTGGGTAGCTGCTTTGAGAGGTAATCGACAAAATAAGGTGCCTTTTTGCCGTACACAGTGAAGCCGACAGTTTTAATCGTTGCCGAGAGGGCGACTTCCATCTGTTCCCGGGAGATGTAACCGAGCTTTTCCATATCACGAAGGACTTTGTTTCTTTGATCCCTGCACTTCGTTATATTTATATAAGGAGAATATAGACCGGGGCTTTTAATAAGACCGGCAATAGTTGCCGCCTCCGCCAGCGTAAGACTATCAACAGGCTTCCCAAAATAGAAGAAAGAGGCTTCACCGACACCATTGATTGATACGGAACCCTTCTGGCCGAGATAAATTTCATTCAGGTATATCTCGAGGATTTCTTTTTTCTTATACATGACCTCTATTATCAAGGCCATGAGCAGTTCTTTGCTTTTTCTTATAAAAGTTCTCTCCGGTGTCAGGAAATAGCTCTTGGCCAATTGCTGGGTCAGCGTTGACCCACCCTGTTTTATTGTCCCGTGCCGGACATTGACATAAAGGGCCCGGAGAATGGACTGAAGATTGATTCCACGATGTTCATAGAATTTATTATCTTCCGCCGTCAAAACGGCTTGAATGAGATATTCAGGAACTCGATCTATGGAAACAAGTTGCCTCTGCTGCCTTTCCGGGCCGAAAAACAGCATTATTTTTTCTGGCTCCAGTTCGAGAAGTGGCAGTTTTTCATTACGATCATAACGGACTATTTCCTCAATTTCCTGATCCCGGAATGCAATTTTTAAGGGGAAGCCCTTGCGGTTTTTATCAGGCATTTCCAGGTCATGGAGATACAATTCAACGGCCGATCCCAGAATCCTCATTTCACCGCTCTTCCCCGGTACATGCCGGACATCACGATATTCGAGACGACGCAATTTGCTTAAAAAGAGAACACGATTGATCCTTTGGCCGGGAAAGAGGATCGTGGTATCGGAAAATACTTTTGACGGGATACTCCACCTTCTTGTCGAGAATCGCTTACCTATTAAAAAAGAACTATACAGGCAGTAAAGCAATATCCCAATGCAGATAAAAGCAAAAAAGAGGCCAAAGAATCTAATTATCCGTTCTTTTGTTATTATCGAAAAGATCGTTTGTTTCCGTTTCATATACTTATATAACCCAGATATCTAAAAAACGTCTTTTTCCACAAAGGTTATAATTGCCATCATGGGTTATCGGTGACATTTAAAACATGTCGATTATAATATATCAACTGAACTTGGCAACATATCCATACATCACCCAAAAATGAGAAACACTTCCCAGTATGACAAAAACGTGAAAAATTTCATGAAATCCGAATACATTCGGCCAGGGGTTCGGCATTTTGACTGCATAGATGACAGCGCCGACTGTATAGAATAGTCCCCCCAAGAGGACCCAGATGAAGCCCCCCACTTGCAGAGCCTTTATTAGAGGCCAAACACCGGCAATAGCGAGCCATCCCATGATGATATAGATGGTGGTGGAAAACCAGCGCGGAGCCTGAAGCCAGAAAAACTTGAGAAAAATTCCCAGTATGGCCAATACCCAGACACTACCGAACAAACTCCATCCCCACGGGCCCCGGAGTGGAATCAGGCAGACAGGTGTGTACGTGGCCGCAATCAGAATAAATATCATTATGTGATCCAGTCTTCGCAAGTTCCGGATACCCTTTTCTGAAAGCGGCAGCCAGTGATAAAGGGTGCTGGCCGTATACAGCAGGATCAGGCCAGTGCCAAAAACTGAGAATGAGACAATGTGCCAGGGCTTAACCGGGTTTACAGATTCACAAATTAAAATGACAAGACCGGCAACAGCAAGGACAGCACCTATACAGTGTGTCAAGCCGCTCATCGGATCTCTTAATTTTTTTATCACTCTTTTATGCCGTCCTAAAGAATTTTTGCTCATGTTTATAAATTTTCATGTGAATAATAAAACGGCGGCGGGAATAAATCAAGCAGGGGGAAGCATACAGAGGTCAAGCCTTTAATTTAGCTATGCTTTCTTGATAAGGGGGCACAGCAACTCCCGCCTCGGTGATAATGGCAGTTATATAGCGATTTGGCGTAACATCAAAGGCGGGATTATAGACATTAACTCCTTCGGGCGCCACTTTCATTCCCCGTATGGTCGTAATTTCCTCACCATTTCTTTCCTCAATGGGTATGTCATCACCACTCCCAATGGATATATCTATAGTTGACAGCGGTGCGGCCACGTAGAAAGGAATGCCGTGTTCTTTGGCCAGCACAGCGATTGAATATGTACCAATCTTGTTTGCCGTGTCACCGTTGGCAGCAATCCGGTCCGCCCCGACAACGATCTTGTCGATCCTTCCCTGTTTCATCAGGAAGCCAGCCATGCTATCGGCTATTAATGTTGCAAGGATATTCTCCTTCGTGAGCTCCCAGGCCGTCAGCCGGGCCCCCTGGAGGATTGGTCTTGTTTCATCTACAAAAACATGTATTTTTTTCCCTTCTTCGAAGGCAGCCCTGATTACACCAAGGGCCGTCCCGCAGCCTGCTGTTGCCAGCGCGCCGGCATTACAGTGTGTGAGGATACTGTCGCCGTCCCGGATCAGCGATCTTCCATTGATGCCGATCCTGCGGTTAATGGCAATATCTTCCTCACAGATACGGACAGCTTCCTCCACAAGGGCCTTCTTTATCTGATCCGGATGCAGCGGCAGCACTTCTTCGAAGCGCCTTTTCATCCTTTCTATGGCCCAGAAGAGATTCCTTGCCGTCGGGCGGGTATGGGAAAATTGTTCACAGATTTCATAGAAAACTGCCTTCAGGTCTTTTTTCGATGAGAGAGAAAGCTGTAGTGTGCCGAGGGCAATCCCCAGGGCAGCAGCTACGCCGATGGCCGGGGCGCCGCGAATCGTCATATCCTTGATCGCAGCGACGACATCTCTATAATCCGTAAATCTCAAGTACCGCTCTTCGTGGGGGAGGGCATTCTGATCGATCATTACTACCTCGTTGTTCTCCCAGAATACCGTTCTGATGTCGCTTTGCATTTTATTTGTTTTTAACCTTCTTGAGAACTTTTACACAACCCAAATTTGCATTAGAAAAGGGTGAATCGAATATTTTTTCGCTACCATCTTAGCGAAGCACAACGAACGCAAAGACAAATGTTTGAGCGCGTTGTGCGAGTTTTTGTCTTTGCAGTGAAGCGAGCGTTAGAATGGTCGAAAGAAGATTTTGAACGCTTTCCGAATGCAATTACCACGTGAGATGATTATTCCCCGGCTAACATCTTTTTCAGGAGTTCATTTATGAGCTGGGGATTGGCCTTGCCCTGGGTAGCCTTCATTACCTGACCCACAAAATATCCGAAAAGTTTTTCCTTCCCTCCTCGGTATTGCTCAAGCTGGGCTGGATTTGCCGCTATAACCTCAGCGATAGTTTTCGCAAGTGCATCTTCATCGGTTATCTGAACCATGCCCTTTTCTTCGATAATCCTTCTTGGTGGTTTACCGGTTTTGTACATCTCTACGATAATATCCTTGGCCATCTTACCGCTGATGGTTCCATCTTCAATGAGTAGAATCATCTCAGCGAGTGCCTTGGGCAGGATGGGACATTCCCTGATGTCCCGTTTTTCCTCATTGAGAAACCGGAGAACATCCCCCATGACCCAGTTGCTGGCAATTTTTGGCTTCCCGGAGAGCTTCGCCACTTCTTCGAAGTACTCAGCAAGGGCCCGGCTTGACGTCAATACCCCGGCGTCATATTGCGGTATCTGATAGTCTCTGATAAATCTTTCCCGCTTCTCCAGGGGCAATTCAGGCAGGCTGATCTTTACATCCTCTATCCATGCCTGATCAATCAGAACGGGAACAAGGTCGGGATCGGGGAAGTAACGATAATCGTGGGCCTCTTCTTTGCCCCGCATGGATTGGGTCACACCCTGCGAATCATCCCACAGCCTGGTTTCCTGGGTTACCTCCTGACCATTCTCGAGGATGTACTCCTGCCGCTTGATCTCATATTCCAGGGCACGCTGGACGTTCCTGAAAGAGTTCATATTTTTCAGTTCTGTCCGCGTACCAAAGGCCGTTTCACCTCTGGGTCGCAGGGATACATTGGCGTCACAACGAAAACTCCCCTCTTCCATGTTGCCGTCGCAGATCTCCAGATAGACGAGTATTTCATGGAGTCTCCTGAGATAGGCTGCGGCCTCCTCGGCGCTCCTCATATCCGGCTCACTGACAATTTCAATCAGTGGTACTCCTGTCCGGTTCAGGTCCACGTAACTCGACGGCAGATGCTCATCGTGCAGAAGCTTCCCTGCGTCTTCCTCCATGTGGATCCGGGTAATGCCTATCCTCTTCTTCCCGCCGTCCAGTTCAATGTCCACATACCCGTGTTCTGACAGGGGTTGGGCATACTGGGAAATCTGATATCCCTTGGGAAGGTCAGGATAGAAATAATTTTTCCTCGCAAAATTACATGATTCGTTGATCCTGCAGTTTGTCGCCAGGGCCATTTTCATCGTGTACTCGACCACCGTCTTATTCAAAACCGGCAGTACCCCGGGCATCCCCATGCAAACGGGACAGGTGTGGGTGTTGGGATCAGCCCCGAACTTAGTCGAACAGCTGCAGAAAATTTTTGATTTTGTCAGGAGCTGAGCATGAACTTCCAGCCCTATGACCGGTTCATACGCCATCACAGCGCTGGTCTCCTTTTCTCAAAATCCCTATGCTTTTCAAAAGCAGATGCTGCCTGTATCAACTTGCCTTCTTCAAAGTGTCCCGCCAGAAACTGTGCGCCAATAGGTAGTCCATCCTTGCTAAACCCGCATGGCACCGATATCCCCGGTATCCCCGCCAGGTTCGTTGATATGGTGAATATATCGGAGAGGTACATCTGGAGAGGATCGTCCATTTTCTCACCAATTTTAAAGGCCGGGGTGGGGGATGTCGGAGTAAGGATCACATCACACTGTTTGAAGGCATCCTCAAAATCGCATTTGATAAGTGCCCGCACCTGGGATGCCTTTTTATAATAGGCATCGTAATAGCCTGAAGACAGCGCGTACGTCCCGATCATTATCCGCCTTTTTACCTCAGCGCCGAAACCCGCCGAGCGTGTTTTTTTGTACATATCCAGGAGATCCCTGCTGTCCTGAGACCGGAAGCCGTACTTCACCCCATCATACCGGGCCAGATTGGAGCTCGCTTCCGCAGGAGCAATGATATAATAAACAGCCAGGCAGTACTTCGTATGGGGAAGGGATATCTCAATGCACTCAGCCCCGTTCTTCTCGATGGCTGTAATGCCTCTCTTCATCGCCTCCATGACTTCCGGGTCTATCCCTTCTATGAAGTACTCCTTCGGAATACCAACCCTCCAGCCATTTATGCCCCGTGAGACAAATTCCCGGTAGTCGGGCACCGCCATAGGAACCGAAGTTGACTCCTTCGGATCATAACCGGCAATGACATTCATCATAATAGCACAGTCTTCCACATCCTTGGTAAAAGGACCGATCTGATCCAGGGATGAGGCGAAGGCGATGAGCCCATAACGGGACACCCTGCCATAGGTGGGTTTCATACCGACGACGCCGCACAGCGCTGCCGGCTGCCTGATAGAGCCGCCTGTATCGGACCCGATAGAGGCGATACACTCATCAGCGGCGACAGCAGCCGCAGAGCCGCCGCTCGACCCGCCGGGGATTCTCTCCAGGTCCCAGGGGTTTCTCGTAATCCCGAAATAAGAGGTTTCGGTCGATGAACCCATGGCGAACTCATCCATGTTGGTCTTCCCGGTAAACACCGCGCCGGCTTCTTTTAATTTTTCCACTACGGTCGCATCATACGGCGGGATATAGTTATGCAGGATATGGGATCCGCATGTCGTCAAAAAGCCCTTGGTACATACGATGTCCTTAAGGGCGATGGGTATACCGGTAAGGGGCTTTATTCTTTCTTCCCTGATATCCCGGTCCGCTTTGGACGCCTCTTCGAAGGCATACTCCTTCATGAGGGTAATATATGCATGAACACTGGCTTCTAAAGAGTCAATCCTCTGGAATATGGACTTGACTATGTCAGTAGAGGTTACCTCTCCAGACCTGATCAATTTTTGCAGTTCATGGATAGTTAACTGATTGAGTTCCATGGGCCCTCTATTATTCTATAACCTTCGGTACGCGGAAAAAGGGGCCCCTTGCCTCGGGGGCATTGGATAGGGAGAGGTCATGGCTGAGGGAGTCTTTGACAACGTCATCTCTGAACGCATTCTGAAGGGCAATTGCGTGACTTACCGGTTCAACTCCAGCCGTATCTACCTGATTCAACATCTCCATGTACATCAGGATATCATTAAGCTGGGAGGTGAATTTTACCTTTTCCTCTTCACTGAAATCGAGCCTTGCCAGATGAGCAACGTACTCTACTTCATCTTTTGTAATCTTCAATTACATCTCCTCAATTATACTCTTCAGATCAACCGCCAGATCGGATTTACCTGATCTATAACCCTCTTTATCACTGGATCTATATGGCTATCTGCTTCCTGTTCAATGCGTGCAAGCATATCATCTGTTACATGAGTGCCGTCATGCATCTCTACAAGCACAGCTTTTATCGATTCCGCCAGGCCGGTAAGATGGTACCCTCCTTCCAAGGTTACAACAATTTTTCCGCCGCAGCACTTATCGGCAATATCCAATAGTATCCTGGCCATGCAGGCAAAACCATCAGGCGTAACCTTCATACCGCCTAACGGATCCTTGTAATAAGGATCGAATCCTGCTGAAATCATCACCAGGTCAGGTTTAAACTTCATGGATATAGGGTATATTATCCTTCTAAAAATTCTGACGTACTGAGCACTATCCACACCGGGTCTCAGAGGTACGTTGATGTTATAACCGAGTCCTTTCCCGCGACCAATTTCTTCTATGGCACCAGTACCAGGATAATAAGGATATTGATGTGTTGAAAAATACAAAACCCTTGGGT
>DASPQI010000420.1:0-7035 GCA_035625045.1 Syntrophales bacterium
TTGCTCCCGTTATTGTTGATGAAGGTGTTATCGGTATCGTAGGTGCAGCAATTGATGTGACAGCGCGTAAACATATGGAAGACGCGCTCAAGGAGTCGGAAAAACGACTGTCTGACATTATAGATTTTTTGCCTGATGCCACATTTGCAATCGACCAGGACAAGAAGGTCATAGCATGGAATCGTGCCATCGAAGAAATGACAAGAACAAAGGCGGAGGAAATCTTGGGGAAAGGGGATTATGAGTATGCCTTGCCTTTTTATGGAATACGGAAGCCATTACTTATTGATCTGATATTCAAAGCTGATGAAGAGGTTGAGAAGAAATACGTTTATCTGCAGAAGGAAGAAGACGTTATCTTAGGTGAGGCGGATGTTTCTTTAAAGGGAGGGAACCGTACGCTGTGGGGGAAGGCCAGACCATTATATGATAGTAAGGGCTGTATTGCGGGGGCCATACAATCTATCCGGGACATTACTGAGCGCAGACGGGCGGAAAAGGCGTTGAAAAAAAGAGAAAGGGAATTGGAAGTCAAGTCCCGTAATCTTGAGGAACTCAACACTGCCCTTAAGGTCTTACTAAAACAGAGAGAAACGGACAAAGACGAGCTCGAAGAGAGGACATTGACTAACGTAAAGCACCTTCTTTTACCATATATTGAAAAATTGAAAAAAAGCCATCTAGAAACCAAAGATGCGGCTTATATAAGTATTATCGAATCGAATTTGAAAGATATAATATCTCCGTTTTCGCATCGACTGTCTTCAAAATATATGACCTTCACTCCAAAAGAACTTCAAGTAGCTAATCTAATAAAAGAGGGTAAAACGACAAAGGACATATCTGAATTATTAAATGCATCTCCCGGAACAATTGATTTTCACAGAAATAATATCAGGAGGAAATTAAATCTGAAAAATAAGAGAGCAAATCTTAGATCATACTTGATGACATTATCATGATATAAAGCTTCTACTGCATGTTACAATAAATTTACATTGCATTGATATCAGAACATACCGGATTTGAAGATAAAGGGCATAGTGTTGCAAAAAAAATAGCACACATAGTGATGGTTAATAATTTCCGAATCAAGATAAAAAAACATAAATACGAATAATCTTTTAAACATCAAAACTACTGTATAGTTGTGCTAAACAAGAGTAAATTAGCGTGGGAAAAAGTGATATGAAGTCATTAATGCAGGATGAAAACCTTTACTCTTTACTGGTTGAACAGTCCCAGGATGCCATCTATCTTCTTTATAAAGGTAAATTTGAGTATATAAATCGCAAGTTTTCAGAAATGTTTCAAATAACGCTGGAAGAGGCTAATTGTCCTGGGTTTGATTTTTTAAGCCTGATTGCTCCTGAGAGCCATTATCTTATTAAGGAGAGGTTAAATAGGGTTGCCGGAGGTGAACGTATTGAACCAAGATATGAATTTACAGCCCTAACAAAGGACGGCCGAAGGATTGTGGTTGATGCATCTGTATCGCACATTCCATACAGAGGAGATATTGCAGCACATGGGGTTCTCCGTGACATCACTGAGCGCAGAAGGTTGGATGGGAAATTGCAGGAAACAAAACGCCAGCAGAAAGCCATTCTTGACAACATTCCGGACATTGCCTGGTTAAAAGACAAGGAAAGCAGGTATATTGCGGTTAATGAACCTTTCGGTAAAGCATGTGGTGTAAAACCTGAATATATTACTGGTATGACAGACTTAGAGCTGTGGCCTATCGATCTTGCAAAAAAATATAAAGATGATGATAAAAGCGTGGTGAAGTATGGTAAGCGAAGACGTATTGCAGAACTATTGGTTAATAAGGATGGCAAGGAAATTTGGTTAGAAACAGTAAAAACCCCTATATATGATGAAAGAGGAGATATTATTGGGATCGCAGGAATAGCACGCGATATTACCGAACAAAAAACGGCACATGAAAGATTGGCGCGCATAAACGATTGCTTCCTGAGTTTTGTTGCTGATCCTCTTGAGAATATTAAGCGACTCACCTCATTATTTGGAGAGATCATGGATGCCACCTGTGCGCTGTATAATCGACTTGAAAGAGGCATGCTCTGCTCGGTTGGACAATGGCATACACCTCCGGACTTTAATCCTGTAGATAAGCCTGATGGACATATCTGTTATGATCTAATCAGAAGTAAGAGTGACTCACCTTATATAGTTAGGGATCTGCATCAAACGTCATACATGGAGACCGATTTCAATGTTGCTAGATATGGGTTGAGGACGTATATTGGCCAAAATGTTAAATGCGGCGGTGTACCTGTCGGTTCGCTATGTGCTGTTTACCAGAAAGACATTTCACTCTCCGAGAACGATATAAAAGTGATGGGAATTATTGTTTCCGCGATAAGCGTCGAAGAAGAAAAACATCGGGGTGAAGAGGTGTTAAAACAAAGAGAAAAGGAGCTATTGATAAAATCGTGCAATTTGGAGGAGGTCAATACCGCTTTAAAAGTTTTACTGAAACACAGGGACAAGGAAATGGAAGAATTTAAGAAAAGGGTATTGTCTAATGTGAAGAAGCTGATTAATCCATATGTAAGAAAACTTAAAAAAAGCGGATTAAACACTGATCAAATAATATACACAGATATTCTCGAAAATAATCTGGATGAAATCATTTCTCCTTTTTTACATAATCTTTCGGCAAAGTATATGAATTTTACGCCTCAAGAGATTCAGGTGGCTAACCTCATTAGAGAGGGAAAAACAAGCAAAGATATAGCTCAAATATTGAATGTTACGGGACGTACGGTCGCTTTTCACAGGGAAAATATAAGAAATAAACTCAAACTTAATAATAAAAAAACAAACCTTAGATCCTTCCTCTTAGCTATTTCCTAATGCCAGTATTATCCTGGCATAATATAAAGAATTAATTAGTATTGCATTTAAAAGATAACTGACTTAACTTACATTTAAAAGTTATTTATTAAATCCTTTAAAAAATACAAATAAAATTCATAATGACTTTATTCAATCAATTTTTTCAACTCTAAATATTTAAAAACAAAGGGGGATTGTGCATGAAAATTCAAGACGTTCGTGAAATTGCTAAGACATGGGGTATTGATACAAAAGCTAATCGCAAAAAGGCGGATATAATCCGTGATATTCAGGTTTCTGAAGGCTATTCACCTTGTTTTAGCACGAAAGACTCGTGTGCGGAGGATTGTTTGTGGAAAAAGGACTGCATAAGTCTCAAATAAACTTACGTGTCAATTACAAGATTAATAGATTACCGAAGATTTTTTTTATCCCTCATTCGCCCGTTACTTTGCCTTTAAAGTAAAAAGTGAAGGACGGCTAATTTCTTTGTGAGATGAGGACTGGAAGATAGAAAGTAAATAAGGAGACTATAAAATGTTTCTAGAAGAGACAGCTAAGTTGGAAAGTATAGAAAGCTTGAAAAGTTCTCTTGAAGAAGCTGAGATAATTAGAAGCGGAATGAAGATGGTATTGATGAATCCATCTTTAAATCCTGAACGTAAGGGTGAGTATGAGAAAGCTTTCTCGAAACTAAACGACGAAATTAGAGATCTGAAAACAATGATGGGCTATGTAAGAAAAAGAAATATCATCAATCGTTATAAAATTTATTGGGACTAATGGAAGAGAAGTATTGGTAAAAAATTTATACGAAAACTGCTATGGTGTCCGACCCCGTGGGCGATTGGCTAAACTGTGCGGTGATAATAATATTGTAGGATAGTCATAGTGAATAAAATAGAGGATAGTCAATTTTCTGCTGCCAAGCTCTAATAAAAAGAACGGAAGAAGATGTATCGTACGTAATTATACCAGTTCTCATTACGCGCGCCTCATCGGAGCACAACCATTGCTAAATAATAGAGAACTCTTTGGTGGACCGTAACATTAGCAATTGTTTGGAATGGGGCATGGCTAATTATAAAGTTCAGGTGCTGTGCTCTTGGTTTCCTGAGCAAATGAACAGGAAAATGGGAAGCCTTCAAAGAAAAATGAAGGAAACAAAAGAGAGGAGATAATAGGTATGTTTATCCAAGAGGTGGAACTCTTCCAGGGGATTCCTTCGCACATCATTGATGAAATCGCCGAACTCATCACTCAGGAAAGTAACAAGGCGGGAAGGGTATTGTTTCAGGAAGATGATTTCGCAGATTATCTCTATATCTTGGAAGAAGGGGAGATCAATCTTACAATTCAGGGAGAAAAATATCGTTCCTTTTCAGTCGACAAAACGGGGTTAGTATTTGGTTGGTCTTCGCTCGTAGAGCCGAGAAGATACACGGCTGCCGCAGAATGCGTAAAGGAAAGTAAGGTGATCAAGATTGATGCTGACCGACTGATGCGTGTATTCGAAAGGCATCCTGCGGAAGGTCTGAAAATCATGAGGCGGCTGGCAGGAGTGATGGGTGTCCGGCTTGTCAAATGTTACCAGGAGCTCATTGCGTCAAGAAAGTGAAGTAAGAATATGAGTCATGGCGATGGTTATGTCACATTATATTCCAACGCAAATATCGATATATCGCTTATTTCTTTTTGTGGTTGGATAAAATAATGCCAGTATCATCATGGTATAATTTATTAAAACAACTGGTATTGTGTTTATAAAAATAGATTTAGTATAAAAGTAAATTATTTATAAGTCTTGATCATCTTAACTAAAAATTAACAAACTCTTAAAAAAAACTTCATCTTATTTTGTTAAGTAATTCATAAACCACAACATCACAATAAAAATGAGTGCTTTAAAATACACCCCTGTGTTCCATTGATAATGTTAAGGGTCGAAGTGACTGATAAATAAATTTTTAAAATCTCTAAAAATTAAATAAAGGAGGCTTATAATGAAAATTCAGGAGGTTCGAGAGATCGCAAAGAAAAGGGGAATCGATGCAGGCAATGGCCGTAAGAAGCAAGATATAATCCGCGATATTCAAGTTTCTGAAGGCTATTCACCTTGTTTTAACACGAAAGAGTCGTGTGCGGAGGATTGTCTGTGGAAAAAGGACTGCATAAATCTCAAATGAATTTACGTGTTAATTACAAAATTAATAGATTACCGAAGAGTCATGTACGGGACCGGCGTCCTAGGCGGGCCATCGGCCATTCATCTCAGAAGCCGCGGAACGTAAGGAGTTTTGAGATATTAAAGAAGGCGAAGAGGACGGCGGTGCTGCTGGTGTCACCTGAGACAGGCAGGCTGCCGGAAGGAATGGGCAATCTGGCCAGGTACATATCCGGTAAGGCAGGCGGTCTCGGTGAGGTGGTATCGGCGTTGTGTGAGGGGCTGAGGGCGAGGGGTGTCAACTGTCACCTGGCGACGCTGAATCTGAAGACGCGATTCCAGAGAGAGAGCAATATGGATGAGCATACATGGCGGGAGATGAGAGCCAAGATAGATCCTGACAAGGTGCATCTGGTAAGCTCTTCTATATTTTCCGATCTCTCCTGCGCGTATGCCGGGAATCCTCTATTGAATGCCGCTGAATTTCAGAAGGAACTTGTCAACAACATCATCAAGACGGTGCGTGCCAAGAATGAGGGGAGGCTGATTCTGCACAGTCACGACTGGATGGCGGGCGGTGCGGTGGTGGCCTACGCGAAGTCCAGGGGTTGTCCGGTGTTGCATACAGTGCACAACGTTCATACCGGCCATATCCCTGTGGACATGCTTTTCGGCGTTGATATTGACAGTATGAACTGGAACATCTATTTTTCGGAGGAATACGGGAGGCGGTGCATCGATTCGCAGGCGACGGCGATAAAGAGCGCGACGCTGGTCAATTTTGTTGGGGAGAAGTTTTTAAAAGAGATCATTGAGGATTATTTTCTGGACAGGTCATTCGTACCGATGAGTGTAAGGCAGGAGGTAAAGGCGAAGTATTATCACGGCGCAGCGATGAGCATCATGAATGCGATGTCTCCCCGGATGTATCCGGAGAACTGCGAGCATCTTGTGAGAAGGTATGATCATGATAATGATGTCATGGGGGCGAAGCGGGAGAATTTAGTAGCATTTCAGAAAAGGACAGGTCTCGTTGTCAATCCGAAGGCGATTCTTCTCTACTGGCCTTCCAGATTGGATCCTTCACAGAAAGGCGTTGAGCTTCTCGAGGATATCGCCCTCAGATTTGTCATAGAGCATGGCGACGTACAGATTGCTGTTGTAGGGAACGGGGTCGAGAATGATCGCACCCATGAGGATATCATGGGAAGGATTGCGTGGGCATCGGGTGGTAAGATAACGTACCAGCGTTTCAGTGAGTCCATATCCATGCTGGGTTACGCCGCTGCCAGTGACGTATTTGGCGCTTCACTCTATGAGCCGTGCGGTCAGATCGACCAGATAGGGAACATCTATGGAGCCACGGCGACGAATCGAGACACGGGCGGCTACCATGACAAGATTAAGGAGTTGAGATTGAAGGCTGACGGATCCCCTTACGATGAGGGGAACGGGTTTCTTTTCCGGAATTATGATCCTGGAGGACTGTGGTACGGATTATCCAGGAGTGTGCGGTTCCACAGGAGATCCCCCGAGGTAAGGGAACTTCAAATCAAGAGGATCATGAGAGAGGCAAGAAGGAAGTATGATTTGGACACTATGGTTGATGAATACGTCAAGGTATATGAGAAGCTTAACGGCAGGCCTCTATCTTAAATATTTATGTCTAAAAGGCTGTTATTAATGCGAACCGTATAAACTAATAAACAGGTCGGATACATATCATATTTTGGCGGACTTATGGATATACGTAGATTAAGCGGCGGGCATTCAGCAAACTTTCTCCTGAAACGATCTAAGGGAGCGATTGAACATGTAACAGAGGAGGACCACAGTTTTTACAGCGTTCACCACTTTCACAATGCGCTGCAAATCGAGCGGAAAAGAACGGAACGATCCAAGAAGCCCTTTCTCCTCATGCTCCTTGATCTCTCAGGATTACACAATAAACAGCAAGATACTTACATCTATGAAGAAATAAAATCAATTCTTGTCTCCTGTTCAAG
>DASPQI010000421.1:0-7676 GCA_035625045.1 Syntrophales bacterium
AAAACTGGGAGTGCCTGTATAAGCTGTTACAAATAGGTCGCGAATCAACTGTACCTGAAGTTGTGAACTTGAAGTTCCCGAAGGGATGACTGTGGCACCAGTGCGTCTCAATCCTCCATGGAAGGTCAACCCGGCAGCAACCATGTGGTAGGAAAAAGCATTTAGAACTACATCTCCTTTTCCGATGCCGGCGGCATAATATGCCCTTGCCCAAAGATGATCGCTTTCCGAAAGGTGAGGTTCATAGACAGGACCAGGAGAAATGAAAATTCGATCAACCTCTGCATCCGTGTTTTTAAGACCCCCATAGGGAGGCTCCGACATCTGTAGTTCGATTAATTTTTTTCTGGATATCACAGGAAGTTTTTCAAAGTCACTCAGTGTCTTAATTTCGGAAATATTAAGAGGGATTTCGGAAAAATTTTTTTTTATGCGGCTTGATCTTTGTAAGCCCGCATCGAGCATTTTCATTATCTGTAATGTATGCTGGCGTTCCCTTTCTTCCACAGGCATACATTCTTCATAATCATAACAATCTGCCATAAGTGATCTCCCGTAAAGTTTTGCAGATCAGAATATTATATTGGTTTGCCAAAATAAATTTTCGTTCACTATAAATTAAAGCCATCTCTTTCGGCGGCGATATGACTTGACATCTTTATACGATTTTAGAGCGCCTGTCGCCCCCATGCCCAGATAGAATTCCTTGATATCGGGGTTTTCAACGAGGGTTTTTGCAAAACCCTCCATAACGATCTTGCCATTTTCCATTACATAACCGTAACTGGAAATCTGCAGTGCCATATTGGCATTCTGTTCGACGAGCATTATAGTTGTTCCCTGTTCCTTGTTTATCTTTTTTATGATTTGAAATATTTCCTTCACAACCATGGGAGCAAGCCCAAGGGAAGGCTCATCCAAAAGCAACAGATCAGGGTGGGCCATCAAGGCCCTGCCCATGACGATCATTTGAAGTTCTCCGCCGCTGCAGTATCCGGCAAGCATCTTCCTTCTTTTTAATATGGCAGGGAAATAATGATAAACCATTTCCAGGTCTTTTTTATAGGGCTTACCCCACCTTATCGCCGTACCGACAATGAGGTTTTCTTCAACAGTCAAATATTTGAAAGGCTGACGGCCTTCCAAAACCTGTATTATTCCTTTGCGCGTAATGACCTCGGGAGCCTGATTCTGTATAGGCTTCGCGTCATACATGATGGTTCCTTCCGTTACCCTGCCGTTTTCCGGTTTAAGCAGACCCGATATGGCCTTCAGCGTCGTAGTCTTACCGGCGCCGTTGCTGCCGAGGAGGGACACGATGGAGTTCTTTTCTATTATTAGAGATACTCCTTTGAGCACCTGGATGACATCAGAATAAACTACAGAAATATTATTGATCTCAAGAATTGTATTTTCACCCATTCGGACAACCCTTAATAAGAAAATGGCCATAGCTTGAAGTTGGAACGGATAATACGCCAGATCTCTGCAAGACCACGCGGTTCAAAGAGAATGAACAGAATTATCGCCAATCCGAAGAAGAGCTCCCGCAGCGGTGCCACGTTCAGCCCCGATTCTGTGAATATTCCCATGTTCATCATGATATCTGTCAGCCATCTTAGGCTTTCATTTAAAATGGTTATAAAGACGGCGCCGTAAATGGAGCCGGAAATACTTCCAAGGCCGCCTATGATCACCATGGCAATGTATTCGACGGAAAGGCCGAGGTTAAATGGCTCCGATGTAATGCTGACCATATAATAAGCCCATATGGCACCGGCAACGCCGGCATAGAACGAGCTGATTCCAAATGAAAGGAGCTTATATCTGAAAATCGGAATACCCATCCCCTCCGCCGCCCGGTCATTATCCCGTATCGCAATAAAGGCCCTGCCAAATTTTGTTCTCATAAGGTTTACCGCTATCAAGATCATCACGATGAGGCTTATAAATATGATGAAAAAGAAGTTTTTATCGCTGGGTAATTCAAATCCCAAAATAGATGGACTGGGAAGTGTGATTCCCATAGTGCCTTTTGTAAGGGTTTCCCAATGAATCAAAACATATTCAACGATAATCTGGCCGGCAAGTGTTGCTATTGTGAGGTATAGTCCCTTTAGGCGTCCGGATGGTATGCCGAAAATCATTCCTACTAGGGCGGAGACGAGCCCGGCTATCGGCACATTGAGAAGAAAAGGGATGTTTGCTGAAGTAGCGAGTATCGCGGCGGCATAAGCACCAATGCCGATGAAAGCTCCGTGACCAAGAGATATCTGCCCCGTGTATCCGATAAGGATGTTTAATCCGATCGCCGCAATTGATGCTATCCCTACGGTATTCAGTACGTGGATGAAATATGGACTGCTGATGAACGGTACAATAACAAGAAGGAGAAAAATGCCGATCCACAGCCAAAGCCGGCCAAAGTCGGTTTCAAAGACCGTAATTTCCTGCTCATATTTTTCCCGGTAATTACCGCAGGGGTGGAAATGTAATTTTCTCATTATTGCCTTATACCCTTTCAATTTCCACCAGACCAAAAAGCCCATAGGGTTTTATCATAAGGATGAACACGAGGATAATATACGGTACGACATCCCGAAGCGATGGTGAGAGATAGCCCCCGGTAAACGTTTCCAGAATCCCTATAATAAGGCCACCCAGAATAGCTCCGCCTATGCTGTCAAGGCCACCAAGGATTACGACAGGGAAGACCTTAAGTCCTATGGCGCTGAGGTCATGCACGTTAATGCCGTTTATGACACCCATTACAATACCGCTCATTCCGGCCACGAGTGCAGCAATAGCCCAAGACAGGGCGAAGACCTTTTGAACATGAACCCCCAGCGAGAGAGCCGCTCTTTGATTATCGGCTACAGACCTCATAAATATACCCTGAGAAGAATACTTGAAGAACATTCCAAAGAGTAAAAGAAAGATAACGCCTATAATAAGTGCCGCCGTATAGACCGGCGGTATGTTAATCACGTCCCACTGAACGCCGAGAAAATCCGGGAGAAAGTCAGGATACGTCTGCAAATTTCCCCCCCATATGAAGAGCATTATGCCTCTGAACATGGAAGCCAGTCCTACCGTCAGCATGATCACGTAGATGAGGGGCTCACCGATAAGAGGGCGCAAAAATAATCTTTCAATCAGAAATCCCAGGATAAAACAGCCTGCAAGGGTCATAAGGAAGGCAACAGCGATAGGCAATTTTGCCCATGTTACCATGGCCAGGAAAAAGAAGGCCCCTAAGGCAAGCAGCTCACCGTGTGCAAAATTAAGCACGCTGGAAGATTTAAAAATCATGACAAAGCCCATGGCTGACAGCCCGTATAAGAATCCTATACTTATGCCGTTTATGAGAAGTTGCAGAAAAAAGCTCATGTCTTATACCTTAAATGACGTTAATTATTCTCACAGTAGTTTCGATCTCACCGATCTGTCCGTCTCGATACTGGATCTTGGTTTTGATATCAACTTGATCCTTACCCGTATACATCGCTTCGATGAGTTTGAGATAGAGCCCATAAATAAACCTCCTGCGTACCTTCCCTGTTCTCGTCAGCTCCTCATCATCGGCATCAAGGAGTTTATAGAGCAAGATGAATTTACGGATCTTCATGATGTCCGGTAGGTTGATATTTACCTTTCTGACTTCCTCAAGTACAAGATCCTCAACGGCAGACTGTTGGGACAAATCCAAGTAGGTTGTATAGGGTATCATACGCTCTTCGGCCCAGTTCCCTACGTTGCCCATGTCGATGTTAATAAGCGCAGTTATATACGGACGCCCCTCACCGAACATCACCGCTTCCTTGATGTAAGGACTGAATTTGAGACGCGTCTCTATGAAATCCGGTGAAAATGCCTCTCCTTCTTTGTTTTTGATAATATCACCCTTGCGTCCGATAATCACGAGATGTCCATCTTTGTCTATATAGCCCGCATCGCCGGTCCTGAGCCATCCCCCGTTAAATGCCTCTTCCGTCGCCCTGAAATCATTATAGTAACCGACAAAGTTTGAATCACTCTGGACAAGTACCTCCTGATCGTCTGCAATCTTCACAAGAGTCCTGGGCAGGGGCTTCCCGACGGTCTCTAGTTTTACCTCGTCATCGAGCTGAATCTGGAATATTCCACCCGCCTCGGTCAGTCCATAACACTGCTTTAAATTTAATCCTATGGCACGAAAGAAATGAATCACATCGGGGCTGATGGGATGGCCTCCTGTAAATGCGCCTTGAAATCCGGCGCATCCCACGCGATCGAGTAAAGGCCTATAGATTGCCAGAGAGGCTATGCGGCGGAATAAATCGATATAAACCGGAATTTTTGCTTTTTGAGATTGCAGCTCTACAACCTTCTTTCCGAGTCCAATCGAATATTGAAAGAGTTTGCGCCTGACAAAGCCGGCATCATCCATCTTCACCATAATACGTGAAGCCAGATCTTCCCAGAAGCGTGATGATGTAATGATGATCAATGGTCCGATCTCACGGAAGTCTTCGGTTACCGTATCCGGCATTTCAGGAAAATTCATGGTCATCCCGCCCATGAGCGCCACACCAACCCCCCACATCTGATCGACAATCCATGCGGGCGGCGATAGTGAAACCCAGTTTCGTCCCGATTTTATTTGCAGAACTTCAACCCACTTCCTGGCCATCTCGGTAATGTTGCGATGAGACAGCATGGCGAGTTTCGAGATTCCCATCGTTCCCGAGGTCTGGATCATTATGGCTACATTATCCCTCCTGCCCTTTTGCAGTTCCCCGGGAAAAAAATCAGGCCTTTCACGGTCAAGTTTTTCGCCTAATTCCAAGAGATCATAAAAACTGATGAGCCATGGGTTGTCCTTATATGTCCTCATTCCTGTTGGATCTATGTAGATGACCCTGCGGACATGGGTCAGTTTCTCGCGGTTTTCTATTATCTTGTCTACCTGCTCCTGATCCTGAGCGATTACATAAGCCGCTTTGATGCGACTGAGGGCATGGCACAATTCTTCAGCAACAGAAGATGTAAACAGGTTGAGGGATATCCCGCCTACTGATTGGCAACCTAATTCGCTGAAGAGCCATTCCGGGATATTGTTCGTAATGATGCCGACGTTTTCTCCCCTTTTAAGTCCGACAGCGCTTAAGCCGAGACCGGTTTGTTTCACGCATCGGTAATAATCCTGCCAGTTATATGTCTGCCAGATGCCGTACGCCTTTTCACGGATAGCTGTCTTCCCCGATCCGAGTCTCTCTGCCTGTTTCAACAAGATCTGCGGCAGCGTATATTGAGACAGAGATGCAAATATTTCATCTTCTGCAGTTTTATTACCGGTCAAGGGAAGCACCTTATTCATTATACACTGACTGTATCACCAAGATATGCCTTGATGACCTCCGGATGGTTTCTGATTTCATCAGGATCACCCTCTGCCAGTTTTTCACCAAAGTTCAATACTACAATTCGCTGAGAAATACTCATCACTATGGACATATCATGTTCTACGAGGATCATTGTCTGTCCCCACGCCTGGTTCATCTCCGTCAGGAAACGAACCATATCTTCCTTCTCTTCGAGATTCATTCCTGCAAATGGCTCGTCAAGTATCAGGAGCGTCGGTTCCAGGGCAAGTGCGCGACCGAGTTCAACCCTCTTCATCAAACCGTACGGCAATGATCCCACCGTCTTCTTTCTGATGGCCTGGATTTCCAGGAAATCGATGAGCTCTTCGAGGACGCGTCGGTGATGAATCTCCTCTTTCCTTACTGGTGCTGAGAAAAGACAAGCAGGAGCGATTCCATATCTACAGTGGTTATGGCGCGCAAGAAGCATGTTTGCTAGAACTGTCATGCCGGGGAAGAGCTCAATATTTTGAAAAGTCCTTCCTATGCCTGTAAGGACAAGATGGTGGGGGGATAAATGAGTTATATCCTTGCCGTTAAAAAAAATACTCCCCTTTTGAGGTTTGTAGAAACCTGTTATACAATTCAAAAGGCTCGTCTTCCCGGCTCCGTTCGGTCCGATGATTGCCACCAGTTCACCGGTACTCACGGAGAGATCAATATCGCTCAGTGCCTTGACACCGCCGAAATTTAAGGAAAGGTTCCTGATCTCAAGCTCGGCAATCTTATCCTGCGGATTCCGGGTACTGAATATACTTGGTTTTCCGCGATATGCTTTCATGGATATGAGGTTACTTCAATAACTTAATTTTTTCTTTCAGCGGATTAAAGAAATTCGTCACGGGCTTATATGAACCATCTTCTCCGACCTTTACAATCCTCGCTCTGAATGATGCGCCGTGATCATCTGCTGTATATGTAATATTCGGAACGAGTCCACCAAAATCTTCATTTTTAAACGACTCCATAGCCTTGTTGATTGTATCTCTGTTGATTGCCTTATATTTTTGATTGGCCCGGATAAACGCCTTCTCCATTATCATGCCTACCACCACCCCTTCCCAGTATGAGGCATCAAACTTGTCAACCGTTTTGTAGCGTTTCCACAGCTCCGTCATAACTTTGATGCCCTGACCCTTGTCAACAGGCAGACCTCCCGGAAACTGCATGCGCAGGCGATCTTTTATCAAGCCCTTACCAAGCTTGAAGAAATCGGGGTCTGTTGACGTCCAGGTTCCGAAGAATGCGGGGTTATAATTTATACGATCTGCACCCTTGAAAGCCGTTATAATTGCGGCAGGAAGCATTTGCATGAATACATATTCAGCACCGCTTTTTTGCAAACGCAGCAATTCAGTCGTTAAATCTACAGTCTTCGGCGGAAACTCTTCAATGGCAACTATATCTATATTTATTTTTTTTGCGTATTCCTTGCAAGGTTGGTGTATAGACCGGCCGTATGCATTATTATATGTCAAAAGACCTACCTTTGGTGCATCTTTTCCCTTGTGTATTGTTCGTATGTATTCGAGAATTGCATAACTGTCCAACCGATAGCTGCCAAATGGTAAGTACATATAACTTACCGGTGGCTCAAGAATCTCCCAGCTTGTAGAATAATTTATGGTTGGTATTTTATATTGCTGGATAATCGGTTTTGCTGCCAATCCTTCACCGGCGCTCCAGGTCGCAATCATATCGACTTCGTCCTGAATGGCAAATTTTTTCACCGCTGATACAGCCTCTGGTACTTTGTATCCCGTATCAACGAGGATTATGTCTATCTTATTCCCTCCGACGCCGCCTTTAACCTCATTTACATACCGGAAATAATCCTGCTGACCCTTGGCATGGAACTGTCCCCAGGTGGAAGCAGGACCAGTCATATTTATCGCTGCACCTACTTTTATTGTTTTGGCATTTGCACCCGAAACAAAAGATAACAAAATTAATCCCGTTATAATTGCGAAAACAACACCATAAAATATTCTTTTCATCTCAATCCTCCCGTAAAATAAAAAAGGCTCTGGAGAAACCACAGCCTCTTACATAAAAAAGCCGCGGACAGTTAAACGGTCTGCCCACGGCTCTATTAACAGTCCCAGGTCATGAGCGCAGCAGGCAGACCCCACTAAAAAATGCAAAAAAAGTGAAGAATCTTTGTACCCTTATGCGTAGCATGTCCATTATTTCCAAAAATCTTCAACGCTTCACGTGGCGTTGCTTATAAAACCAAACCGCGTCGATGTCAAGCGGAAATTCTCTTTAATT
>DASPQI010000422.1:0-11667 GCA_035625045.1 Syntrophales bacterium
CGCCGCCTTTCCTCATGGTGGACCGTATCCTGTCATGCAAGCGCAACGGCAGACTGGGGTCAATAGAGGCCGAGCAGGATGTCAGGCTGGATGCGTGGTATTTTCAATGCCACATGCCGGGGGATCCTGTCCATCCGGGCTGCCTCTGCGTAGATGCCGTATGGCAATTGCTGGGCTTCTACTGTGTCTGGCGGGGTGCCCTGGGGGCCGGAAGAGCGCTGGGTTGCGGCGAGGTAACTTTCAGCGGTCAGATCCGCCCCTACAACAAATGCGTCCGGTATGAGATTGACGTGAGGCGTTTCGCACAATTGAAAGACTCAGGGGCAAGCATTGCCATCGCTGATGCTAATATTTATGTCGATAATGAACTGATAACCCAGATTAAAGATGCGCGCACCGGTGTTTTTCAGGGGATTGTATATCCTGATTACCCGGAGAAATCCATCAACGCTGTCGGCGGCGTTATGAAAGGTAGCTCATGAACGGAAAACCCGTGGCAATTGTAACCGGCAGCGGGAAGGGAATTGGCGCGGCATGCTGCCGGGCGCTGTCGGAAGAATTTAAGGTGGGCATTCATTACCGGTCGAGTGAAGAGCAGGCAAAGACCCTTCTTTCCGGGATCAAGGACGGATTTCTCCTTCAGGCGGATCTTGCCGACATCAACCAGGTGGAAACCCTGGTAAACAAGGTGAAGGAAGCGGCGGGACGTGTGGACGTTCTTGTTAATAACGCCGGAATTTCCGTGAACGCTGACATCAACAGCATGAAAATTGAACAATACGACGCCCAGCGCACGGTGACGCGCGGAATCTGGTACCTGACCAAACGGATCATCCGCCTCTTTATGCTGCGTCAGGGGGGAGGTCGTATCATTAATATATCGAGCGTGGTAGGGCATACCGGCAACAGCGGCCAGATTCCTTACACGATGGAAAAGGCGGCCCTTGATGCCTTCACAAAGTCCCTGTCGAAAGAATTGGAGGGACGTAATATCCTCGTCAATTCCGTAGCTCCGGGATTTATTGAAACAGAGATGACACAGGCTCTTCCCGAAGATGTGCAAAAAAGAATTCTTGACAGTATTACTTTGAACCGTATAGGACGCCCCGAGGAGGTGGCTGAAGTGGTCGCCTTTCTCGCTACGCGCGGTTCATACATTACAGGAAGCGTCATACATGTGAACGGAGGACTCTATGGGGGCTGATCGGAACACAATGATCCAGGTTCTGAATAGCGTTCCACAGCAATATCCGTTTCGTTTTATTGACGAGATACTGGAACTGGATGATGAACATATTGTGGGCGCCTACCGCTTTCGTGAGGATGAGTATTTTTATAAGGGACACTTTCCGGGCCAACCGATCACGCCGGGTGTCATCCTTATCGAAACAATGGCGCAGGCAGGGGTTGTCGCTTTTGGCCTGTACCTTAATATGAAGCAAAGAGGGATACCCCTTGAGTCGATGAAGGAGATGATGACGCTTTTTACCCTTGCCGAAGGTGTGGAGTTTACCGGCATTGTACATCCCGGTGAGCGTGTAATCGTCAGAGGTCAAAAAGTCTATTTCCGTATGGGAAATTTAAAATCAAAGGTCAGCATGGAAAGGGAAAATGGTGAAACTGTAAGTTCCGGCATGCTGGCTGGAAGGGGAGTCCCTCCCCGTGCTTAGCACTAAATGTTTTTTATGGAGGATTAGTTTAAGGTGAAAAGAAGGGTAGTTATAACGGGAATGGGTGTAGCGGCACCCAACGCCCATGGTTTGAATAATTTTGAAGCAGCACTGCGGGAAGGCCGCTCGGGCATCAGGTTTGTTCCCGAGCTTAAGGACTTGAATTTTGGATGCCAGATCGGCGGCATTCCCCAGGATTTTGATGCAATCCGCAAAAGTTACTTCGATCATGAGAAATTAATGTCTATTAACGACAACATCGGATACGCGTCCGTCTGCGCGGTGGATGCCTGGACAGACGCCGGATTTACCATACCTGACTCCGAAGATGACAACATCGACTGGGACACGGGTGTGATCGTCGGCTCTGGCATCGGCGGTATGGATACCATCGCCAAGACGGTGGTCCCCATGGTCAATGAAGGCAAGGTACGCCGCATGGGAAGCCGTATCGTCGAGCAGGTTATGAACAGCGGCACCAGCGCCCGTATTGCCGGTTTGCTGGCGCTGGGAAATCAGGTGACTTCGAATTCATCCGCCTGCAGCACGGGAAACGAAGCGGTCATCGAAGCGATGTGGAGAATACGCATGGGATTGGCCAAGCGTGTCCTGGCCGGCGGATCTGAAGGGGCGTCTCCGTATATCTGGGCCGGATTTGACGCTATGCGCGTCATCTGCCGGAAATTCAATGATCAACCGGAGGCGGCGTCACGGCCGATGAGTGCTACAGCGAGCGGGTTTGTACCCGGTTCGGGCGCCGGAATCCTGGTCCTGGAAGATCTGGAATCTGCCCTGGAGCGCGAGGTGAAGATTTACGCGGAAGTGCTCGGAGGAGCGGTAAATTGCGGCGGGCACCGTATGGGCGGCTCCATAACCGCGCCGAATCCCGAAGGGGTAAAGCGCTGCATTAAAGCTGCCGTATCCGATGCGGATATCGCACCAAGTGAGGTCGATGCAATCAACGGTCACTTGACAGCTACGTTTGCCGATCCTTATGAAGTGAAAAACTGGGCGGCTGCCCTGGAACGCAACCCCCAGAACTTTCCATATATAAATTCCACGAAATCATTGGTCGGTCATTGTTTAGGGGCGGCGGGGGCCATTGAGAGCGTTGCCGTAGTACTGCAGCTATACAAGAAGTTTCTCCACCCATCCGCCAACTGCGAGGATATCCACCCCGATATCGCCGAATTTGAGGATAAAGTACCGCGCAAGTGCATGGACTTTCCCGAGTTACGCATCATTGCCAAGGCCGGTTTCGGTTTCGGCGATGTGAACAGTTGTTTGATATTTAAAACATGGAATAATAATCAAAGGAGTTATTAAAACTATGGATGAACAGACTATTTTCAACAAGATGCTCGAAATTCTGAAACTCTACACAAAGGACCCGAGTCTTTTAGACAAGGCAACGAAGGATACGCACATCCTGAATGACCTGAAGGTTAATTCCGCAAGGCTGGTGGACGTCATCATAAAGTGTGAAGACACCTTCGGTATTACCGTAGAAGATGACGAAGCCGATAAGATCGGAACCATTGGAGACGCCGTAGCCATTATTAAAGCTAAATTAGGATAATATCAATTATATGGAAAAAACAACGCGCCAGACACCCCTGCTCATCCAATACATCCTGGGCAGGGTTGCAATTTTTCTCCTCGGTCCGCTCTACTTTGCCATTATCCGGCTGTTGGGATACCGGGTGAAGGATATACGAAAGGTCCGGAAGGAATGCTCCCGGCACTTCAGGGATCATGAAGGGCCGTGGATCATCTGCGCCAATCACCTTACCATGATTGATTCTTTTATTATTTCATACGCGCTGTATTCATTGCCCCGTCATCTTACGCAATTCAGACAGCTTCCCTGGAATTTGCCGGAAAGGGATAATTTTCAGAGAAACATACTCCTGGCAATTATCTGCTATCTGGCTAAGTGCATTCCGATCAACCGCGGAGGCAACCGCGAAGAGATGAAAAAGACCCTGGACGAGTGCAATGCCCTTCTGGAATGGAAACAGACCATTCTGATTTTCCCGGAGGGAGGGCGCTCCCGGACAGGCAGGATAAATACCGAAGGTTATTCCTACGGTGTGGGACGCTTCGTCAAGGAATTCGAAGACTGCAAGATATTGTGCGTCTATATGCGCGGTGACGGTCAGCAGACCTATGGTTTCATTCCCAGGTTCGGCGAACGTTTTACCGTGAATATGGAAATACTGCAGCCGGAGCTGACGGACGGAAATGGTCTCCGTGCGCAGCGTTTTTATGCGGAACAGATCATTAGAAAACTGGCACAAATGGAGGAAGGCTATTTTAATTCACATCGGCAACGACATAGTGGATCTGAACGATCCGCACAACATGAGGACGAGCAGGAATCTGCGATTCGTCAACCGCGTCTTTACCCCCAGTGAGCAAAGGCAGATATTCAATTCTGCCAACCCGGATACTATGATCTGGGCCATATGGGCCGGCAAGGAAACGGCGTATAAGATTGTCAGCAAATGCGATCCTTATGCCTCTTCTACGCCCCGGTTGTACGAGGTAAGCCTGAATTGTTCAGACAAACTGAGCGGCTCGGATAAATTTTATGCGACGCAAAGCTCTATCTCCGGATCAGTGGCTACGCCTCGCGGCCAGGTTTATATCAAGATTTTTGTCACTCGTGATTATGTGCATTGCGTCGGCGCCACGGCTTCTCTGGAAAAGACGGATGCGGTAGTCTGGCACGTAGACCGGATCAGTACCGACTCCGAAGTTTCACCGGCTTATGAATCAATGTTTGTACGTGAGGCTCTGAAAAAACATCTCTCGGAATATGTGGATGAGGTTGCGGAAGACATGGAAATAAAGCGGGAGAATGGTGCAAACGGTTTGACACCTCCCTTTGTATATTTAAACGGCAGGCGGGATGAGATCGACATCAGCCTGAGTCATGACGGTGCTTTTACGGCTTACGCCTTTACAATATTAGATAGTCCAAATCCCGCATGAAGTCGAATGCGGGTCTAATAATAGACGGCTGTTCCGTTTTAAGAACAGCGCAATCAAATTTGTGATCTGCAAAATCAGTCATCTCTTGTCTAAGAAATTACGTAACAGGTCATACCTTTAATAATGTGAGGTACCCGGGGGATAAGACCGTCCACGCGAAGCAAAGACGGCTGTTCCCCCTCATCACCTCATGATCTCACCTTTTCCATGTCTTACTATAGTATTGCTTAAGGGCAAGAATTTGTAAAAAACCGGACTGGAATAAAAACCGGCCCCCATAGGGGGAATTTGGCTCATTTTTCAAGAGGGACATACCGTATCGTCATTCCCTCCCCCCGACAAGTCACCCTGCGCTTGTCGAAGGGCATTCGAGGGCAGGTTCCAGCGAGGAATCACCGGGTCCTGTCATTCCCGCGAAGGCGGGAATCTAGTGTTAACTCACGGTTCCCCGCTTTCACGGGGACAGCGTCTGGATTCCCGCTTCCACGGGAATGACTGTAGAAGAAAGAGGGAATGACAAGAAAAGGCGTAGAAATGACAGAAAAGTATTTTATCAAGTCTCCCTTTTGTAAAGGGAGATTTAGAGGGATTTTGCAAAAAGAAGGAGGTGATTGCGGGAAGAACCTTTCATTGCTCATTACAGAGGGAAAGTTAAAGCGAATTGAAAATTAACTAATGTTTATTAAAAGGAGGAAGTTAATGAGTAATCCGTATGAAATCGCGTTTCAAAAATCAATAAGCGACCCCGTGGAATTCTGGGGTAAAGCGGCAGAAGACTGCCACTGGTACAAAAAATGGGACAAGGTCATTGACGATTCCAACAAGCCGTTCTATCGCTGGTTTGTCGGCGGGGAAATCAACACATGCTACAATGCCTTGGACTTCCATATCGATAATGGCAGAGGTAGTCAGACGGCCCTGATCTATGACAGCCCCGTCACAAACACAATCAAGAAGTTCACATATACTGAACTGCGGGATGAAGTGGCTAAATTTGCCGGAGCGCTTGTGTCTCTGGGAGTGAAAAAGGGCGACCGTGTCATCATCTATATGCCCATGATCCCCGAAGCGATAGTTTCCATGCTCGGCTGCGCGCGCATCGGCGCGGTGCACTCTTGTGGTGTTCGGCGGATTCGCGGCGAACGAGCTGGCGACCCGCATCAATGATGCCAAGCCGAAGGTCATAGTTTCGGCGTCATGCGGCATTGAAGTTAAGAATGTTATACGCTACAAGCCGCTCCTGGACGGCGCCATTGACATGGCAAAATATAAGCCGGAGAAGTGTATCATCTACCAGCGGCCTATGGAAAAAGCCTCCATGGTACCGGGGAGAGACCTGGACTGGAACGATGTTATGGCAAAGGCGAAGCCCAATGGCTGTGTTCCTGTCGCGGCAACCGATCCCCTGTACATCCTCTATACATCCGGTACCACTGCCCAGCCGAAGGGCGTTGTACGGGACAACGGCGGGCACGTGGTCGCATTGAAATGGACCATGAAAAATATATATAATGTGGATGCTGGCGATGTGTACTGGGCCGCATCGGATGTGGGCTGGGTTGTTGGGCATTCCTACATCGTTTATGGCCCGCTTTTCAAAGGCTGCACCACGATACTCTACGAGGGCAAGCCTGTAGACACGCTGGATGCGGGGGCATTCTGGCGGGTCATCTCACAGCATAACGTGAGAAGCCTTTTCACGGCTCTCACGGCGTTCCGGGCGATCAAACGCGAAGACCCCAACGCGGAGCTGATGAAAAAATACGACCTGTCAAAATTTTACTGCCTCTTCCTTGCCGGTGAAAGATTGGATCCCGACACCCTGCACTGGGCAGAAAAAAATATCGGGACACCGGTAATCGACCATTGGTGGCAGACGGAAACAGGATGGGCGATCTGCGCCAACTGCATGGGGCTCCATCATTTCCCGGTAAAGCCGAATCACCGACAAAACCGGCGCCGGGTTGGGACGTCAAGATCGTGAACGCGGAGAACGAAGAAATGAAACCCAATGAAACCGGAGCACTGGTTGTGAAGCTGCCGCTTCCTCCCGGATCGCTGCCTACACTCTGGAATAATGACAAGGGCTTTATTGAAGCCTATCTCGAGGAATTTCCGGGATACTACAAGACCGCCGATGCGGGCTACATTGATGAAAACGGTTATGTCTCCGTCATGTCACGTACAGACGATATCATCAACGTTGCCGGTCATCGCCTTTCCACGGGGGCCATGGAAGAAGTCCTGTCTTCTCATCCCAACGTGGCTGAGTGTGCCGTACTCGGTGTGGCAGATGTCCTGAAAGGGCAGATACCTCTGGGATTTATCGTGCTCAAAGCAGGAGTAACGCGTGCGCACAGCGAGATTATCAAGGAAGTTATTCAAATGGTCAGAGAGCGTATCGGTCCTGTTGCCGCGTTCAAGACCGCGACTGTTGTAAAACGCTTGCCGAAGACGAGGTCAGGCAAGATACTCCGCGGCACTATCCAGAAAATTGCGGACAACGAAGAGTACAAGGTGCCCGCCACCATTGACGATCCAGCAATCCTGAAAGAGATAGAAACAGTCTTGATCTCTATCGGGTTTGCAGGCGGGAGAAAAAATTAGAGTTCACTATCAGTTTCCTTTACCCAGTTTCCCTGACTTTAAAAAGGGAAGGGGTAGAGGAAACTCCACAAATTAACCAAGAGACTTGCCTTTTAAAAATCTATCTTCGATAAAATTAGCAAGGCCTTTGATGTCATTGATACCCAGGCAGGGAACTCCTCTATCTACCGGCCGGTCACTTACAATGGCGATGAGATTGTCCTCTTTTGTGCAGAGAAGATCATGTTTCAGCTCCGACCGGAAGACTTCGATTTTGGGATGCGTATTTTTTTTATAGCCCTCCGAAAGGATAATATCGACATCGCGGATATAATGATCCCGCAATTCTGATAACGCATAGTCCCTGTCTACATCTTCAACAACCGCGACCCGATGGGCAGAAGCTATGACCGTGATCTTCGCGCCCGCCTTCTTATGCCGCCAACTGTCCTTTCCTTCATGATCGATTTCAAAACCATGGATGTTATGCTTGATCGTCGCCACCCGATAGCCGCGCCGAACTAACTCCGGTATCAATTTTTCAATCAGTGTTGTCTTTCCGGAATTTGAGCGGCCTACGATGGACACAATCGGTATCACTATTTCTTCTCCCCCAAATCCAGCCAGCGCCGGTCCGCTAGAACCACGGATGTCTCGACCTGGCGCTCGGGGATTGACCAGTATTTTTTTAACAGGCGATTCTTTTCCTCCGTGGACACAAGCCGGAAGCCGTGCTTTTCATAGAAACGAACAGCCCAGACCGCGGCAGCCCAGGTACCGATTAAGACAGGACGCGCAGTCTTCTCACGCAGTATTGACAGTAATTTCCCGCCAATACCCTGGTTCCGCCTGGCTGTGCGGACATAGGCATGCCTCATCAATGTCACATCCCGTACGTCCTGTATTCCCATTACACCAAGAAGCTCACCATTTTCTTCATATCCCCAGAATACGACCCCGTCATCCACTTCGTGCCGGAGTTCATCTTTCGACATGTACGGTTCCTGCCAGCGGTCCGCGGGAATGATCCCCCGGTACGCCTCCGCGGCATCATTAATAATATCGTACATAGTTTCAAACTCGCTCTCGTTGCAGGGACGGATTACCGGATCGGTCATTGCGCGGATTCCTCTTTATCCGGGAACGCCAGGAATGTCGCCGAGCAGCGCAATACTTCCTTGTTTTCTCCGTTCTTAACCAGGCAATCGCCGATGATCAGTGTACGCCCTTTTTTGAAAACGCTGGCTTCCGCGATGAGTTCTCCCTCACGGACGGGTGCGAGGAAATTACTCTTCAACTCGATGGTAGTGATTCCCGTATCGGGTGTGAGAACGGTCATGATGGCATGGGCGATTGTCTCATCAGCCATGGCCACGATAACCCCGCCCTGCATGAAACCGGCCCCCTGCATATACTCCGGACGAACGGGCATCCGGAACCGCGCGTATCCCTCACGAAGCTCTTCCAGAACCATCCCGAAATAAGTCAGGAAGGGGTTTAGACCTTGTTCCCCGGATTGCAGTCTTCGCAGGTATTTATGATAATCAGGCATGGTGAAGACCCTGTCAATAAAACTTGAAAGCGGATTAAGTGGTTTTTCTTCTTCCAATGAAATAACCGATCACAATTCCGGCTACAGCCCCGATAATAGCACCCATCAAGGTGATGTTAAAAGATCTTTGCGCAAGCGGGATCATCACCTGTTCGACTCCTTTCAGAGATGCGCCTCTTGTAATGACGTGCTCAAAAGGAAGCTGACCGACAAAAAATGCTGATGGCCTGGCTAGGAAACCAACAATACCTCCGATTAAAAAGCCTACTATACCGATCCCTATCATTGGTCTGTTCAAGTTTTCCATTTTTTTCCTCCTTTTATTTGGAGTACCACAGTTTGCAACAAGACTAAGGAATTCTAGACTCGCACGGCACACCGGACTGGCAGAAACCGCAACCATAGCCTTCAAACCCATAATGGGAAGTGACATAATCTTTCATCGCTTCCAGAACGTAAGCCTTGCATTTCAATTTATCGTGTCCTGACTCGCTCACGGCTCCAACAGGACAGCGCTCAATACACTTCTTGCAAGTTCCTTTGGTGAAAAAAAGACAATACTCGTTATGGCGCTTATATGGACGCTGAGTAGGCGGAATTTGAAGGCGGGCTATAACCGAACCGCAACGCATCGCTTTTCCGATAGGGGTGATCAAGCCGTCACAAAGGCCAAAAGTTCCCAGCCCTGAGGCATGAGCGGCATGCCGTTCAGACCAGGTCGATGCGAAGCCGTTGCGTTCGGACATCTTCATTATCCAATGAGGAGAAAGTGTTGGAGCGATTGCTTCAATACCGCTAAGATGAAGAGTTTCCGTTATATGCTTTCGGAGCTTAACATTTACTTCCTCACCGAATATTCTGGCTCTGGCGCAGCTTTCCGGAGGGTAAACCGTCTCCTTTTTGAGTTCAGCTTTTGTCTTTTCAGTCTGAGGCAGAATCCAGCTTATGACAGTCAGCTCGTTGGCCTCTATCTTCAATTGCGGAAAGGTCACGCTGAATAATTCGAGTGGCGTCCAGTGAAAAGGCCCGACATGCTCCTTGTAAGATTGATAAATGGGGTCATCCCCGCGGGAAAATCCCACCAACGGATCGCCCCAGGCTTTGTCATTGACTAAATTTTTCAGAGTATTTTCCTGAGAATGGTTGATAAAATCCTTTATGATGGTTTCAAGCCATTTTGCCTTGTCCTTCACTTTCGGTTCTCCTTCTCTGATATAAAATATCCTCCATCCCTCCGGCGCATCTGTCCCTTCCAGGACGGCAAGTCTCATTCATTGATTATTGATAGTTAATAAACAGGACATTACCTTTTCGTCCTCCGACTATAAAACAAGTGGCTTTGTGTGTCAATGAAGTACGATTGTAAAATGTGGGATAGCTGCAGTTGAGAATATAGTTTTAATGCTCAGCTTTGCACTGACAAGTACTCTTTTAGAAGGTAAATATCTGACGGGTCCGCATGATTGGGTTTATACGGTTTGCAAAGAACCAATGGATAAAAAACCTTTTGCCATCCCAGCGGACCCTCGGTACGTCGCCGCAAAGATAACGAGAGCCGGAACAGATCGTCATATTATTAATGTCGAGGTGGCTATTCGTACGATGGAAGCAGTCATACTCCATCACTTCTCGTTCCAGTAATGTAATGCCGGGGATTTTCATCTGATCGAGTTTGACTGCCGAAAGATTACTAAGCTCTTCGTCAGCTTCGACCCGATTACGGATCCAAGCAACATAAGACCCTTTACGAGGATCACGGCTGTTCATAACCACCATCTTATCCAAAGAACATTCGGTGTATTTCCAGCAGTTAAAGTGCTCACAGCAGATGTCATAAAGCCGCTGCGTTGTAATAAGTTCATGATTGGGCATCATCAAAGGCTGATACCCGGGGTGTGCGGTAAAGGGGGTGATGCCGGCTAAGTCGGGATTCTTGATATAAAGTTGTTTTTGCCACAGCTCTATCCAATAATCACAAACTTCATCAAAATAGGGATTGGTACGGCGTGTCCTAATTAAAAGCGAGGGCTTTAATGATTGAGTAGATTCTATTTTCTCGGCGATAGACTCGCCATGCTTCACAGAGGTCGATCCCATGGTCATCGATTTCGCAGAAAACGCATACTCAGGACTCATTTTTCAGTGCATGTATAGCGCCTTCTTTATCTCTTAAGCAAAAAATATACTATTATTATCGGCAGGATGCTAGTTGGACTTAAATGACGAATGTAAAGACCTGATCCCGAAAGTGCGTGATCATCTGGTCTTTGAGATGGTCAGACAGAAATCTACGCGTCAATTCCCTCGCATAATCCGGCAACGCATGTGTCTAAATAGTCATTCCCGCGAAAGCGGGAATCCAGTTTCCTTTGTCATTCCGGACTTGATAAGCCTGCCCCGTACTTGATACGGGGGAATCTAGCTTCGTGTGTTATAATGTACAAAAAATTAACCACGAACACGACAGAATCTTAAATGAAAAAATGTAATCTGGTTGAACAGGGTTTTAAACAGGGAAGCTGCCGGATTTTTTATAAGCCGGAAACTTCCTCTGCGCGAGACTATGTGAGTGACCGGGCGTGCGAGGTCACGTTGAAATGGGAAGATAATGTCCCTTTTCGGCTCATCAAATCCGTCCTGCTTTCCCGCCCGGAAGATTATCTGTCCATTTATCAATCGGGCTGTAATATGTCCTGCGCAAAATGCCACTCTTGGGAGTTCAGCCAGTATAAGAACGGAAGCTGGATGTCTCCCAAGCATATTGCCGTGCTTGCCGCTGAGTACGCAAAATTTGTGACCGTGAGAGAACCTAAGGAAAGGGCAACCTCTTTCCACGCCCAGGATCTATGCAGGCATTGCGGT
>DASPQI010000423.1:0-11284 GCA_035625045.1 Syntrophales bacterium
AGGGTTTCAAGCAGATGATGATGGGGCTTGATGCTGGTAGAATAGGTATCGGTTCCCAGGCCTGCGGTATCGGTCGGGCGGCCCTGGAAGATGCCCTCGCATACGCAAAAGAAAGGGTACAGTTCGGAAAGCCGATTTCAACCTTCCAGGCAATCCAGTTCAAGTTGGCCGATATGGCAATGGAACTTGATGCAGCGGAGCTGATGCTTCTTCGCGCGGCCTGGATGGAAGACAATGGTCTTGATTATGAGAAAGAGTCGGCTATGGCTAAATGTTATGCATCCGATGTTGCGATGAGGGCGGCCATTGAAGGTGTGCAGATATTCGGCGGTTATGGTTACATTAAGGAATATCCCGCGGAGAGACACATGCGGGATGCGAAAATATGCCAGATTTATGAAGGCACGAACGAGATTCAGAGAGTGGTTATTTCGAGAAAGCTTTTAGGCATGCGGTAAGGTCAAGAATAACAACGCTCTTTTATATATCAGTATGCTGCCGATCATTCTCCGGGTACGAAGGGTGAAAACTCATACTCTTTTTCTTCAACTGCGAAAGCCACTCTGTCTTCTTCGTTTACCGTGATTCTGCCCTCTATGATGCGGCGGCAGCCGAAGTCAAAAAAGTTGACCTGGTGCGTGGGGATATCTTTTTCATCCATCTCTTTGTAGTATTGCTCTTTTTCAGCCGGTGTTAGCTCTCTGATTATTAGTTTCTGGCATCGTTCCCGGGCTTCCCAGTCGCCCTGGCGAATGGTTACCCGATAATTGCCGTGAAACTTTATAGGCATTTTGATTTTCATCGCATTACCTCCATAATTGGTGTTGGTGAGAGGTAGAGATTATATAACATGACTTAGGATAATTGTCCATTTGTAATGAGGAATACGACTATTTGTTTTCCATCTGAAAAGACTGCATGCAAAGAGGAGGATTAGTCGAGGCCTCTGCGGATCAAGATATTAAGATTCCGCAGTAGGGTCTTGATTTGGAATATCAGTTTTAAAAGATTTATTAGAAGGAGGAGGTAATATGTATTTTGCAAAAGAGGTGCTGAGTCAATCCAGTGAACTTCGAAAGAAGTGGGAAGACGAGGTGCGAAAATCGGTCAGCAAGGTTCCTGATCAGAAGGAACGCTGGTCAACTGTTTCGGACCTCGAGATCAAAAGACTCTATAACCCTGAAGACATAAAAGACACGGATTTCGCCCGTGACATTGGGTACCCGGGGCAGTTTCCGTTTTTAAGGGGCAATCAGGTGACGGGATATCGAGGACGGTACTGGACATTCCGCATGTTCTCAGGGATGGGAAGCGCCAAGGACACTAACGAGAGATGGCACATGCTTTTGAAGGAAGGACAGACGGGTCTAAGTACGGCCTTCGATTTTCCGACGCTCATGGGGTACGACACGGATTCCCCCAAGGCCCGCGGCGAGTGCGGCAAGTGCGGGGTTGCCATAGATACCCTCGAGGATTTTCTGCAACTGGTGGATGGGATTCCGATGGATCAGGTAACTACATCCATGACCATCAATCCACCGGCCACCGCCCTCTGGGCAATGTACTGTGCGGCGGCTGATCTTAAGGGTGTTCCTTTGAGCAAGATCGGAGGTACGATCCAGAATGACATGCTGAAGGAATTCATCGCTCAGAAGACTTTTATGTGTCCGCCGGAGCCGTCGGTGAGACTTATCAGTGATACCGTTGAATTCGGGACGAAGTATGTTCCGAGATGGAACACGATCTCGATCAGCGGCTACCATATCCGGGAGGCAGGCTCCACAGCGGTTCAGGAGCTGGCCTTTACCCTTCGGGACGGCATGGAATACGTAGAGGATGTCGTAAACCGGAAAGGTCTGAATGTAGATGAGTTTGCCCCGCGGCTTTCATTCTTCTTTAACTCCCATATCGATTTCTTCGAAGAGATCTGTAAGATGCGTGCTGCCAGGAGGATATGGGCGAAGGTCATGCGTGACCGTTACAATGCTAAAGACCACAGGTCATGGTGGATGCGCTTCCACACGCAGACTGCGGGATGTTCCCTGACGGCTCAGCAGCCGTACAATAACGTAGTGCGAACGGCTACCGAGGCGCTTGCCGCCGTCCTCGGCGGTACCCAGTCCCTGCACACCAATTCCCTCGATGAGGTGATGTGTCTGCCATCGGATTCCGCTGTGCAGATAGCGCTAAGGACCCAGCAGATCATAGCTGAAGAGACGGGGGCAGCCAGTACGATCGACCCGCTGGCCGGTTCATACTTTGTGGAAGCCTTGACAAACGAGATGGAAGAGCAGGCATGGGACTATATCAACAAGATTGATGAAATGGGCGGCATGGTCGCCGCGATAGATAAGGGATTCCCGCAGCTGGAGATTGCCGATGCGGCATACAAGTTCCAGAGGCAGATTGATGCCTGTGAAAAGATAATGGTCGGTGTCAATAAGTATGTCACAGAAGAAGAGATACCGATTCCTCTCTTGGAGATCGATGATAAAGTTGAAGAGGATCAGATTGCGCGCTTGAACGCCGTCCGCAGGAAGAGGGACAACAAGGCGGTCAAGAGGAGTCTTGAGGATATAAAGAGTGCCTGCAAGAAGGGCGAGAATGTGATGCCCTACTGCATTGAGGCTGTGAAGAATCTGGCCAGCGTCCAGGAGATATGCGATGTCTATCGAGAAGTCTATGGTGAATACCGTGATCCGGGACTCTATTAGGAATAATTGAGGAGGAGAATAAGATGGCTGAGAGAAAGATTCGAATAATGGTGGCGAAACCCGGGCTGGACGGTCATGATCGGGGAGCCAGAATTTTAGCCAGATGTTTCCGGGATGCGGGATTTGAAGTGATCTACACGGGATGCCATCAGACACCGGCGCAGATCGCGGCTTCGGCGATCCAGGAAGATGTTGATGTTGTGGGCTTAAGCTGTCTGTCAGGAGCCCACCGTTATTTATTTCCCCAGGTTGTTAATTTGTTGAAGGAAAGGGGAGCGGATGACATTACCGTGATCGGAGGAGGGATAATCCCCGAACAGGATTTTCAGAAGCTCTATGACGCCGGTATCAAGGCGATCTTTGTACCGGGTGCCACCCTTGATTCAATCGTGGAGTGGGTTAATAATAATGTAAAGCCGGTGGAAAAGGATTAATGGATATAGATAAGAAGATTAAAGCGGGTGACATCCGGGCCGCATCCCGCCTTATAAGAGATATAGAGGATAATATACCTGAGGCGAAATCGACTATCAAACACATTTTCCCGTATACAGGGAACGCTCAGGTAGTGGGGATTACCGGCTCGCCGGGAGCGGGAAAGAGCACTATTATTGACGGTCTCATTGAAACAAGCCGTAAGAAAGAAAGGACGGTCGGAGTCCTCGCCGTTGACCCGACTAGCCCCTTTACGGGAGGGGCTACCCTCGGCGACAGGATCCGTATGCAACGTCATGCAGAAGACCCTGGCGTCTTTATCAGGAGCCTTGCTACACGCGGGTCACTTGGCGGGCTCTCAAAGGCCGTCGGCGATGCCATTCATGTAATGGATGCCATGGGGAAAGATGTAATACTTGTAGAAACTGTTGGTACAGGACAGCAGGAGGTGGAGATCATCAACTATGCCCATACGGTCCTTGTTGTCCTTGTGCCGGGAATGGGAGACGAGATCCAGGCGATAAAAGCGGGGATTATGGAGATCGCGGACATATTTGTTATCAATAAGTCTGACCGTGAGGGCTCGGGCAAGCTTCAGCGGGAGTTGATGGCCATGATTGAAATGTCTCCCATACCACCCGGCAGCTGGCGTCCGCCGATCCAGACCATAGGAAATTCTTTCAAGCCCGACGACTTTCAGGCGGATATTGAAAAGTTAGCCGACAAGGTTCTTGAGCACTATGACTTCCTCGTTAAAAATGATCTCATTGGTGATCGTATCCGCAGGAAGACTATGCATGAGTTGAATGAAGCGCTACGGTCGAATATTCTTGAGCCGGTGCTGAAAATTCTGGTAAGTACCGGTGAACTTGATCGGATGATTGAAAGATTACTAACAAAAGAATCAGATCCCTGCACACTGGCCGAGGAGGTTGCCCGAAAATATCTGCAGGGGTGTATTTGAGAGAGACCTCTCTATTGACCTTTCTTTTTCATTTGTAAGGTCTCAGACTTACCAAAGAAACAACTTGTCTTATTAATTACCTGCTTAAATGAAGTGGTTCCTTCAACTCACGTCATAAAGTGCCAGGAGCTTCGACCAAGTTCTTAAAATCCCCCCACGAATTTGTAAGTATGGTTCTATTGTGTTATATTTAAAATAAGAAAAATGTGAATGGAGGAATATAGAAGTGCCAGGCATGATTCTAAAAGAATGTCCCAAGGTTTACATACTGGAGACTCACCGTTCTAAGACACCGGACTCTACACTTCATTTTATCGAAAGCATTAGAGACATGGTCGCCATGATAGACTTTCGTGAAGCATCGGACCTAGACAGGATCGGCATTCCGGTCTTTACCTGTCACCGGATCAGACCGGATAATTCAAAGACAAGTCACACTGGGAAAGGCGTATCCCCGATTCAGGCACAGGTATCTTTGACCATGGAGTCGATTGAACGCTATTCGTCGGAATTCAAGGACGAATACGAGAATAAACTGGTCAAGGGCAGCTATAATAAATTGAAGCGGAAGTTTGATATTCTCGATCCCAACGAGCTGATTCTGTCCAGGGAAAGCGATTACAGACACGATTCGTATATCCACTGGATCTGGGGATGCGATCTAGCACGCCATGAAGATGTCCTGGTCCCCGCCTGTGCGGTCTATCACCCTTACCATTTGGACGATGTCTTTCTTATGGATACTCATACAAACGGCATTGCCGCGGGCAATACTCTTGAAGAGGCCGTCGTTCACGGCCTTGCCGAGGTCATCGAGCGTGATGCCTGGAGCATCGCGCGGTACACGCGCAATTACAGTGATGCCCTGCTTATCGAGGATGAAGATGCGAACCGTTTCATCATCAATATCTTTGATAGATTCGAAAATGCGGGTATCGAGATTGTTGCAAAAGACATCACTACGGATATCGGGGTTCCGGTTATTGCCTCCTTTTCACGCGACCTGGTTTATCCGACGATGAAGCCTATTGACGGTTTTGGTGCCCATCTTGATCCCCGCGTCGCCATGGTCCGTTCCCTTCTTGAGATTGTGACCACCAGGGCGCTGTTGATTCAGAAATTCGGGATCGATGGACTATGCGAACCCATAACGGCCTATCTTGGTGATCACGAAGCCATCGATGATCCGCGGTTTTATGCGTATAATCAGAAGGGGCTTCGGGATATTGAAGCAGACTTCAGTAAAGATATACTGCTGGATGTCAGGAATATAATCGGGAAACTGGGTGCAAGAGGGCTGGACAGGGTAATCGCGGTAGATCTTACAAGGCCGGACACACGCATACCGACTGTCCGTATGATCGTTCCGGGGCTTGAGTCATACTGTTATGACAAGACAAGAATCGGCATGCGCATTCTGAGAGGTTAAGCAGAAGATTAAAGAACAAGAGAACCGATAAAGCGTGTCATTTCTTTGAGCACACGTTCGCGAGCCTGGTGATGCGGGACATGCCCGCAGTCGGATACAATAAAACCCTCTACCGGGCCGCCTGTCTGTGAAATGATTGATTTCACCTGTCTGCTTGTTCCGTATTCGTCATCTTCTCCCTGGATTACGAGGAGAGGACAGGTGATCCGTGAAAGATATTCTTCAATATTCCAATCTCGGAACCATGGGGCAAGCCAAGTGTCGGCCCAGGCACGAAACATCGAATCCGTATTATTCTTGTGAAATTTGTGCAGACGGTCCTTGAGATCGGTTGTCTCGTACACTTCAACGGCCCGGCGTATACCGGCTATTGTCACATCTTCAACAAAGACATGAGCCGCTTCCGTGATGACCCCGCGAACCTTGTCTCCGTGAATGGCTGAGAAAATAAGGGCAATAGAACCGCCGTCACTATGGCCGATCAGAATGGTGTCATTGATATGTACCTGCTCCAACACCTCAGGGAGGCTTATCAAGGCCTCATCATGAAGGTAGCGAGCGGTTCTTGGGGTATCGAGGGCATCAGAACTTCCGTATCCCCAGCGTTCATATACCAATGCGGGCAGTCCGGTCATGCTGCTTAAACTGGCAGGGAAGTCGCGCCACTGAGCGATGCTGCCGAGCCCTTCATGCAGAAAGACAAGAGTTAATGGACTCTTTTTTGAGTATTTGTAATCCGACTGGATGAATTGAGCAAAGAGACGATGGCCGGCGGCATGGATATAGAAATTATGCTGTGATAGGTGTTTTTTTTCAACCAGACCGGGCATTTATTTTATTCAGGGTCGTTCTTCAAGTTCATCTATTAATTTCTGCTTTTCCTCAATCACTTTTTGTTGTTCGTCTAACATAGTGCGCCAGTGACGCCTTTGCGAATAATTGGCAGACTGATTCATATTCGACCTGTATTGGTCTGCGTCACTCTTCGCTTTCTCCAATTCTTCCCTGGCAGTTTTGATTTTTCCTTCCTTCTCCTGCCTTTTTGCATCAGCTTCCTCATTCTTTTGCTTTATTGCTTCGTCAACTTTTTCCGACTCTGCTTGTTGTTCTATCGTCACATCGGGCTGTGATATCAAAGGTTTGGCTGAGACTCCTTCCGGTGGGTTGTCTGTGATAACAGTTGAGCCATCCTTATCGATATACTGGTAAATTGTACCTCCGTATACTTCTCCCGAGAAAGCAATCCATACAGACAATACCAGTATCAAGGGCACCGCGAAAATTAAACCATACGATTTACGAGAAGCCATATTCTTGTTCCTCCTAATTTAGAAGAATGATTTTAAAATTACTCTAAGTATACAAACGTGTCAATCACATTCATTGATTTGGGTTATATAGCCAAGAATGCAGATATACAGATTTTGGTGTGCGTATAAATGCTTCTTTATGTAATTGATTATACAGATTCGGACGAGAATATCAAGGATGCATAATTTACAGCACTGTGTGTTTCTCGCTCATTATAGGTTTCAAAATGAAGAATGTCCGCGCGGCCTTCCGTAAACAGACTGGCAAACAGCAGTATGGCAGGAAGACCGCATACACGGTATCTGTCCTGGGTTTCAACCACGTTTAGAAAAACACTTTCCGCCTCCCCCCGTGCAAGAAAGGAAAGTATTTTTTTATCATTAGCTGTCGCCTGAGGCAGAATAGCGTCCGCCGGTAACTGATCTCCAAACTTGCGTCCTACGTGGGAAAGGTCTGCACCTGCTGCTATAAGGATACGGTTTTTTCTTTTTTGCATTACCTCCTTCATTACATCCACCATCCCCCGGAATCTATCGTCAGTAAGGGGATTTTTCTTTTGCTGGATAAACTCATGAATGCCACCACACAGAATCGTCACTATTGAAAATGGTTCCCTCAGATAGTATTGCAGAAAAATAGTTTGGAACTCAATTGAATGCTCAGTCATATGGCCAAAATCGTCTTTTGTAAGCGTCCCTTCAGGCAGATTACTCTTTAAATCAGAAATGAAATTTCTGTCTGTTTTTATTTCCCCGAAAGGCGTTACATAATTTTTTTCCGAGACACAATAGAGTCCATCCTGTTCATGGTGATTAATACCGAAAATAACGACGAGATCATAAGTCCGGCCTTTCAAGCAGCGGTAAGAGTTTATATAAGTTTCCTTGGCAACTTTGATATCTATATGCGGAGCGAGGATGCCGGTAATATTTTCCCTTGTGTATCGTGAATTATCCTGATTGAGATTATTTTCAACATCCTGTATAAACAGGGCAAGTTTGTCAGGTTCTGCCGCATAGGATTTTCCGGCATGCACGGGGAGTCGTCTTTGCCGGCCATTGAAGTCGTTACGAAGACTGCTCATTTTATTGTTATAGAATTCGCTGTTTAAAAGACATGCACCGTCGAGCATTTCAATAAAAGATTCGATTTCAGAGATATAAACCATGCGGCCGCCCTGCTGTTTCATCATTATTATCTGAATATCTCTGAGATCATGCTTTCCGTCGAGAAGCTGAAGGATGGGAAGGGTCTTGATATCGATAGCAATGCCATGGTCGGTCAAATGGTAAGGATCATGAAAGACGATCACCTGGCGACCATTAACTGTTGTGGCAATCGGTTGAATGTCTCTTCTTAGAACAGGCTTTTCCATGTGCTCTCCAAATTGTCTTCATATTTATAATAGCATTTGTCTCAAATTGCAACTCAAGCATTAGGACAAGTGATGTGCATGATCTTTTATGAATGTTTCATGGAATAGAGTATGGTATAATCTTTGCTAATACTAAACATTCTATCCAAAAGAGGGAATTATAATGGAAAAGAAAATGAGAATTGCCATAAATACAGGGGGAGGCGACGCACCCGGGCTAAATGCGGTCATTGAATCCGTTGTCATGGCGGCCTACAACAGAGGATGGGAAGTGTACGGAATCAAAAACAGTTATACCGGACTCCTTAATACAGATGAAGTTGTCCGCTTGACTCCGGAGGTAGTAAGTCACATTTCCAACACCGGTGGTACAATCCTGGGAACGACAAACCGGGGCAATCCATTTAAAATGCCGCTGACAAATATTGCCGGCGAGGTAGAAATACGTGATGTATCGGATAAAGTCATTGAAAATTTTAAGCGTCTTCGTTTTGATTGCCTGATAGCTGTAGGCGGTGACGGCAGCCTGGGAATTGCCTATGAGTTATACAAGAAAGGATTACCGGTAGTCGGTGTGCCCAAGACCATAGATAATGATATTTGTGAGACGGTAATAACCTTCGGTTTCGACACTGCCGTAAGCATATCGACGGAAGCTATTGACCGTCTTCATTCCACGGCCAAGTCACATGAACGGGTGATGGTTGTAGAGGTTATGGGGCGTCATTCAGGATGGATTGCGCTGAACAGCGGCTTATCCGGGTCGGCGGATGTTATTCTCATTCCGGAGATTCCGTTTCATATCGATAAGGTCTGCGACCACATAATGGACCATGATGTTCGCGGTCAACATTACTCAATTGTTGTCGTTGCAGAAGGGGCATCCCCTACCGATGGTCGCATCCTTGACAAAGGCAAGGGAGAAGTTGGCAGGCAAGACGTCGTTCTAGGCGGCATAGGGGATTATTTAGCAAAGGAGATTGCCGCTCATACGGGTAAGGAGACACGCTCGCTTGTTCTCGGCCATTTGCAGCGCGGTGGTCCCCCCACAACATTTGATCGGCTGATTGCTCTCCGTTTTGGTGCGGCTGCCGTTCGCAGTGTGGGTGAGCAAAAGTTCGGTACAATGGTGGCCCTTGATCCGCCGCACATAAAGGTAGTGCCTCTTGAAAAGATAGTTGGACGCATAAAGAATGTTCCCAGGGATAGTGACAAAATTAAAACAGCGCGGGAAATTGGGATCTCTTTCGGCGACTAATGTTGTGCCTCCAACGCTTCTTTATATTAATCTAAGGTAGTCATTCCCGCGAAAGCGGGAATCTAGTGTTTTTCATGGTGCTCGCTGAAGCCTGCCTGCGAATGCTTTTAAAACTATTTCTTTTTTGGCTTTTTAAGTGCACTCACTTCAGGCAGAAGAATTAAGCGCGGCGGCAGTTTCTGGGCTCCAAGAATATGCACGAGTTCATCCAAGCCTTGAGCTATATTTTGCAGTTTTTTAAGAGTCAGTACCTCCAAACCGGCAACCAGTAAGCCTTGAGCAACTTCTGGAGCTTTTCTGACGAGTTTCTTTCCCACGTCCGTCAGTTCAACCTTTACGACCCGCTTGTCATCTTTAGACCTCACTCTTTTTACAAGTCCTTTTGATTCGAGACGATCAAGTATGCCGACAGCCGTGGCGGGGTGAATATACATGCGGTGTGCCAGGTCGGAGACCCTTACTGGGGACAGATCCCCAATAATCTTGATTGCCCAAAGCTGAGGCCCCGTGATACCTGTGACCAGTTTTGCTTTCTTTGAATGTTCGTTCACGACTTTAAAAACCCTGCGTATATTATTTATAATTTCAGAAACTACTTTCGCTTTCTGCGGCATGTCTCTTCCCTTCCTTTAATTTTCTGTGTTCATCTTACTACGAAAATAGAATTTAAATGTCAATCCGGACTTGATGCCGGCGAATAACTAGCAGTGCCCCATTTCCTTTTCTTGTCATTCCTGCGGAGGCAGGAATCTGTCAACCCTGTCATTCCTGAGAAATCGGGAATCCAGTACAGTTATTCACCGGAGTAAGTGACATTTTATGTTTCTATACAAATAATTTGTGTAAAAATCAATTGACAAATTTTAAATTGTTGAATATTATACGCGCAAATAATTTTACGAGAGGAGGGTCATGATGAAGAGGCGTTCGAAATTAATGGCGTGGATTGTTACTTTATTTTGGCTTTTATCGTTATTTACTGTCGGATGCGCACAAAAAGCTGCTGTAAAAGAAAAACCTGCGGGTGAGGAAGCCGTCGCCCAGAAGGAATCGGCAGTTTCTGAAAAAGGGACCTCTGCTGAAGGAAAAACTGCAGAGTCGAAGGCATTAGCTGCAAAAGCGAAAAAAAAGAAGGCAAAGGGAATGATGGAGTCATATGTTGTCAAAAAGGGAGACTGCCTGTGGAGTATAGCCAAGATGAAAGGCATCTATAATGATCCGTTCCTGTGGCCGGTTATCTACGATGCTAACAAAAATAAAATTAAGAATCCAAATCTGATCTATCCCGGCCAGAAGTTGGTTATCCCCCGCAGCGGTATGACGATGGATGATATTAAAGATGTAAGAAAAAAGGCCGGTGCTCGTAAACCTTATACGCCGCCTTCCGGAGCGTGTGCTCCCATAAGTTGAGTATCAATGAAAAATAGATAGAAGCATATTCCATAAATCACGACAGTTCAGGCAGGGTCATCTCGACCCTGCCTTTTTTTCTGATGTGCGCCAGGCATGGCGCGCGGCGCTTAAGCGCTATCCGAGTGAGCATGGTATTCACTCGGACGACTTGGAGGTGAAAGTCCTCTATGGACCCTTATGGCGGGAACCATTAGCGGAACAGCAAGGGTGTCCTGGGTGACTGGGAATCTGAAGGAAGCTGTAGTCAAAGTCCCGGCCTGACGAACAGCAACCGCATGCGAGGCAGCCACATTTGGGCGAGAAGGCATTGAGATTCAAAGCCCGATAGCCATACGGAAGGTGTGGAAGTAAATGCGGCAGGTATATGGGATGAAGGTCGCGCGCA
>DASPQI010000424.1:0-5896 GCA_035625045.1 Syntrophales bacterium
TGCCCCTTGGCCACCCCACCACTGCTCATTTTGAACTGATATCAGGTGCCTATTACTAAAACTAACAGTTATTTTCACATCGATATTGACACACTTAGTCTCGGATGTAGGATTTATAAGACCACAACTGGCTATTTTAGAAACAAGATTATTCCAGGACTTCTCATTTTCATCACGTGGGTTTAGAATTTGAGGGTAAGTAAGCTCAATGTTTATCCGTTCACTAGGACAGGTTTTGTCAGTTCTTGAATGATTAACATAAACATTTCTAAAGGTACGATCAGGGAATTTTATCAAGCTCTCCTCGTCGATCGAGCTCTGTTGTTGAAGTTGTTCGATTCTTTCCTCATAAGCTCTCTGAAGAAGCTCCAAATTTGAAGCAGCATCATTATCATCAAATCCAAGCTTCAGTTTGGCTTTAGAATATGAGGATATCTCTTTAAGCCATTGCCTCTGATATTGTTTTGTTTCCTTCTGACCTTCGGGAGATAAACTGGCCAGGGCATCATGATAAGCTTTAGCCAGCTCTTCATCGAGTTTTGAAAGTTCCGGATTAGAGCAGACAGTTTTCTCCAACCAAGTGGTAGCCTTATTGCAATCAAAGCTGGCAGCAAGGGCTTGCGTTGAAAGTAGTCCGAAAATGACGACGATAATAAACAATTTCTCCCAGCACAGAAGCCTGGTCTGATTTGGCATGTTTTTACCTCCCTCTCTGCATTATCATCTCCAACACTTGTGAGGGAATTCTATAAAGAGTCCCTAGGGCATCTAATCCCGCTTGGCTCGGCATGACGGATTACCGTAGATCCAAGCATGTGTAAAGTGTCATCTTTCAACTACATCCTTCTATCCAGTCTGGCCGCTTTTGTCTGAGGACTTTTGCCTCCAAGTATCCGAATCATCACTCGACGACATAATATCAAACTTAGAAAGACGCCCGCAAGGCAAAATAGTAGCATCATGACCTGAACCGTAACGTGTTTTCCATTAATTATTCTGGTGAATCCAGGTATGATTTCTGTCCAAAGATGTAGCGGCATAATTGTCAGCAAAGACAGTACCCAATAGTGCTTCCTGTAGATCATGGTAAGTAAAGAGGCAAACACTAAAGGCGGCAAGAAATTCTGAAAGAAGTCAACCATTAATACCCACAATATACGGATGGTAGTGAGGGGCTTAAACTGTTTGGCAAAGTCAAGAAGCCCATCTGTCAGTGACCTCACCCCTGCAAAGGAGGTGACATACCACATAAACAGAGTGATCATCGCTACCACGATAGCAAACCAGTTCAAGGGCTCGGCCTTTCGCCACGCCTTAAGAAACCAATAGTTCAACATAACGTATAAGAAAAGCACGGCAGTCGCGAGGAGTGCGATTCTGTAGATCATCGTGCCATCCCTTTTTATATATGACAGGCAGAATATATGTAATGATCCGTAAAAACATGCCAGTATAAACCAATCATGCTTGTAGTAATTGGCGGCCCGATAACGGCTTATCACATCTCTTACTTTGATTCTTAGGATAAAGAGCCTGAATAGTAGCGAATAGAAATATATCGTCAGGTAGAGCCCTAAAATTCCAAAAAGACCTATAATGAGAAGAGCTCCATAAGGGGGGAACGATATCTCAATAACCCCGGTGGCTGTGGCATGCACCACCATATTTGTGATGTCCGGAGTTGCATATTTAAGCACAGAGAAAGGAAACAACACGATGCTGCCAAGATAGGGCATCTTCAGTTTTATGGATACGATTTCCGCTGCGATTGTTATCGCCAAACCAAAGACGTACGATATGACAATTCCTGTCTTGCCCTTCAAACCTATACACCCTCCCGGTTCGATATTCTGTTTAACATTCAATCGTCAAGTTGAATGATTCCTTCCAGTACCACAGGTTGAAATTTAACTTTCCCACTTTTATAATTGGGCTTCCCAGCAGTGTAGCAGCATGTCAACTGTCAATAATGGAAATGTGGCAAAAGACGGTCAAATCAATAATTACAAGCTGGCGCATATATTTTTAGATCACTTACAAACCCCTATTTGCTTTGGTACGTTGTATGGGTTATTGAAAATTTATCTTCTTTAAAATTGTAACTGTATTTGACACTCCCATCTGCTACTGCAACCGCACACCCCAATGTGTTCAATTGATGTATCAGGTTAAGCCATTCGGATTTCTCGATTTTATTTTTTGCAAACATATCACCAAAATTTTTTGCGTAGTGGGTAGCAGTCGTCTCAATAGTATTTCCGTTGCCGCCTAGAATGAATGTAAATTTAGTGAACTGCATACCATCATGAGCAATAATTACTGCTCTTCCACCATTTTGATTCAGAGAGTTCATTACCCCATCAACATATGTCGTTATTAAAGATGACGGGAAATAATTATCCTTTTGGGCAAGTTCGGCAACATGTTTAAGCACTACTTTTTTTAAGTTTCGAATTCTTACATCAGAGCTTGGCAACCAAGATGTGGTAAGCTCCTGTGCCTGAACAATTGGAGCTTTTTGAGGACAACATAGAGTTAAAACAATCAGGAATACGGACAGAACCTCCGAAATCTTAAAGCCCATAATACCCTCCTTTTTATTTATTGGCTTTTACTCCGAATATGCTTTCTTAATGAGCTTTATGGATTTGCTTTAATCAGTTTTAATCCAATAGCGCCAGCTTTCTCTTTATCTCTTCGGCGTTTTTTGAATTGGGAGAAATCTCAAGATATTGTTGGAAGGCTTTTTTGGCTTCTGGTTTTCGGTCTAATTTTAAATAGGCATCCCCCAAGTTAACATAAGCAATGGCACGGTGCGGATCCAGAACAATGGTCTTTTCGAACCAGTTTGCTGCTTCTTCATATTGTTCCAGTTTGTAATACATAAAGCCGGTATTATTGGCGGCTAATACGTTGAATTCATCCAACTGGATGGCGGCTAAAAACTCTTTTAGCGCTTCGGAATACTTTTTCTCCTTAAACAAAGCATCACCTCTTTCCATGTGTTTCCTGATATTGACGCCCATGGATCGGGCTTGGTCTTTTTCTGTTTTGACATCAAGCTGTTTGTCAACGGATTGGGCATAAGCCAGTTTCTGGCGCAGTTTCTTATTCCGAAGACTTTTTTCTGCAATTTGTTTTCGAATTTGTTCCAACTGGTTGTTTATTTCAATTGCTTCTTCATCAAGCTGGGTGGAGAGTTCGCTCAAAAATTCATTTTCCTGTTTCGGCTCAAAAATAAATTCGCCTCCTTCGCTTCCCGGGAGGCTGCCAAATGCAGGCGTCTGTTTTGACAATGCTGAAACACTGGGGCCGACATAGGCCGCCAATTCCGAAGCAGTGATAAACCCATCGCCGTTCAAATCGGCCCGGCCCTCTAATCCTTGCAAAAGGGTCCAGGTAAAAACAGAATGGCCGTTCGGGCCGTTGTCTGCCACCTGCTCATTCGCTCCGCCAGCAGTCAGCATCTGGCGGGAGACCCGGCGTGAAATCTCCCGCAGATAGTTTTCGGTTCGCAAGTTACCTGATCCCCGCATTAAGGCCAAGCCGCTGTAGCAGGAATCCATGATAAATAGGACATGTTTGGCAAAGATGGCTTCCGAGATATCCTGAAAGTTTGTCATGGAGATGGATTTTCCCTGGTAATTTTCTACATCCGCCTCCACCGGGACAATGTAGCCCAGATCGCGCCCACTGGACAGCTTTCGAGTGATCCCGTGACCGGCAAAAAATATGAAGACCCGGTCATCTCGCTTGACCTTTTCAGGATTACCCATGGTGTCTCCGAGAGCGGAAAGAGTCTTTTCACGGGTGGCTTCTTCATTCAGTAAAGTGATAATACATTCGGGTTTGAATTTATATTTTCGAATCAATAGCTCGCGGATGCCTTTTGCATCATTGACGGCATAATTGAGCTTGGGCCAGCTCCGGTAATCGTCGATTCCGATGATCACTGCCCAGCTTTCCCTGTACAATGCGGTGATCGCAGGTTGATTAGAAGCGGGGGGCTCCGGAGGGGTTTCATCGATAAAATCCTTGCCATTCCAGGCAAGAAAATGATAGCCGTCATGTTTCAAGGTCTCTAAGACGAGAGGTAGCGCTTCAATGGTACGTTGATGAATGTCGTGAAAAAGAATGATTCCATGATCCTGATTGAATACTTCACGAAGCACCCGATTGGCAATGGATTTGGGAATCGGATCGGCCCAATCCCTGGAATCAACATTCCATAAAATGGAATTCAGATGGTGGTCTTGTAGAGCGGCAAGCACTTTCTCATTCTGTGCCCCGTACGGAGGGCGAAACAAGGTGATTGGGGTCTGGGTCATTGCTTGAAGCAGTTGATCGGGACGTTCGATCTCATCCAGCAATTCTCTATCGGCAAGTTTCGGGAGAAAGGGATGGGTGTTACTGTGATTCCCGAGAGAGAAACCGGATTTTATGGCATGCTCACTGGCGGCAGCAGCACGGGTGCGCTGAATCATATTGTTCTTTTTAAAGGAACCCACATTTTGTCCCACTTCAAAGAAGACAGCCTTGGCCTGATATTTTTTCAGGATTTCTATGATGCGATCCGTATAGCTCGGATGAGGGCCGTCGTCGAAGGTTAACACCAGTGTTTTGGGAGGGAAGTGGGTGCCCGTCATTCCGCGCGAAAAAGATTCTTTTTGCGTTTTCTTGTCCGCTTCTTTCGCAGGAGCAGGCAATAAATGCGAGTATTCCTTCAAAATATCGTCCCTTTTAAATTTGGTCTTTAGATAAGCCACATACTGCTCCCATGCTTCGCGACGTACAATCATTCCGCGGGTTTCAAAACGGCCAAAGATCTTTTCTAACTCTTTCTCGTAAAGGGCCTGAATTTCGAGCAATGCTTTTCGATCATTCTCCAATCGATCTTGAAGATCCATCTTTGGTTTTTGACTGCCTGGGAGGCCACGCAGTGATTCGGCCACTTGATCAACACTGTCCCGAAAGACCAGCTTGTCGGCATCATGCCATTCAGCAAAGTCTTCCAGTGTGTTCAGGAATTGTTCGACATCAGAGGGTACGATACCAAAATCGGCTATGGATGCCCGTTCAAGCTCTCCGTTCAATTGTTTTGTGAGATCGTTGAGATGTTGCTGATTTTCATGAAAAAGAATTTTTGCAATGAGAGAGGCGGCTTCAAGCTGCTGAGCATCCAGTGAAGCATCATTTTCGAGTAAAACAATAATTTTCCGATAGGTTTTGACAATGTTTGAAAGATTCTCTTTCAGTGACAGATTTTCAACGTGAACCGTCTGCTGTGTGGAAGAGGCTTTCTTTAAAGAGGAAGGAGATTTGAGCAACCAGATTAATCCGGTTAGGACAATGAATATCGCAACAAAAATAGAAATAATGATTAGTTTACTCGACTTATTCAATGACAATTTACCCTATTAGAACTCTTTTTGCTATCACTTCATATTGTAAAGCTGCTCCCCAAGGGAACGAGCATCTGAGAAGATATCCTTGCCCTCAACCGAAAATAGCACCTGTTCAAAGCTCCACCTTCGCTACCCATTGAACTTTAACAGTTCTTAAAGCAACAATCGTGCCAGTTCAATAATGTTTGTAACAGATTGAATTCGGGTTAAATTTCGAGGGGTTGTTGAACAGAATCCATCAAGACGGCTAATTCTTACATGTCTCCTGACAATCTTGAACCTACCATCCCCGGGCCGCTGACCCGGTTCAGGATGTCGAAAATTAAGTGGGCTGGGGAAGGATCAACTCAAAGATCTCCATTCTCGGAGGGCCATGAAAACATACGTTCTAAAACAACTTGTCGATTTTCCCTGCTGTAACTGAGAGAGGCCCGTGCAATTTGCTATTCTTTCCTAATTTTGGTAGGGTATATCCAACACAGATGGGGGTA
>DASPQI010000425.1:0-5526 GCA_035625045.1 Syntrophales bacterium
TTGCATTGTGTCACTGCCGCAAGAGGGACCCCCTTATTAGAAACAAGCTTTCAAATACTTATCCTCAGCTTCAATCATCTACTCATTTTATTGATTGCGGGTACAAGCATAATAGTCGTGACTGTTTATTTTTTCGCAGAAAAAAAAGATTACTTTCCTGGTATACGCAATTTAGAGATAATGAAAATTATTCAAGCCTTTTTCTTGGTAATGATCACCTTTATCTAGATCCTGACTATCCGAGGACAAATACATTTAAGCATAACGCATCATAAATAAGATTATGAGGCGCCTGCTATCTTCTCATGCCTCCACTTCCACCTGCAGGCGGACTGAGCGTTCTACCGCCACCGGTGTGCGGACTGACCGCTTTACCACCGCGGGCTGGCTGGCTGACTTTGCTGCCTGGCGCCATCCGTCCACGCTGGGCATGAAAGATTGCCCTGGCACTTCCCGGTACGCCCGTGGAGAGAAAACCCTTTGTGCGAGACACGCCAATACCGGCAAAGGTTCTCCCGTTGAATCTCGATAATGGGTCAATCCTAAAAACCCTATGTCTGTTGATATCATTGAAATGATTTGAGACGAACTCCACTCTCCCGTGTACGCCAATGGTCCTGTGGAAATCATGCAGGACAAAGAATCCGGGAAACCAGAAACCGGAGCACCAAAACGGATAAGGGACCCACGCATACAGGTAATAGTAATCAGGCGGTGGAACATAGTATGTTACCACTGGCGGTCCTTCATCCTTATAATAATTATTTATTTCTGAAGGATCGGGATAATTCTCAGCTCCAGGTGTTTCTGTTCCGTAGCTTTGACCTTCCGCATGGGGAGTGACCGGTAAGCTGGCATCAGAAATTACCTCGTTAAACCTTTTCAGGGACTCATCCCTGTTCATCGATAACTTGCCTGCATCTGCGGCGTCGCTGACTGCTTTCTGCAACTCGCCAAGAATATCGGGTGTAACCGGGTAATCGGCAATCCAACCGTTTCGCGGTGTGATACCTACCTCTCCGAGTCGGCTCTCCGCTTCGATTTCATCTTCATTCATTCCGATGCCCAATGCGAACACCAACTTGACTGCAAAAGTGCCTTCACGGACCAATTGCTGTCCTATCGATGGTGGACCCTCTGATTGCTTATTAATTGTTGCCGGTTTTTTATCTTCTTTCAGATCCTGAGACATTTGACGAGGTATGGCTTTAACTCCTGTAGGAGGGCTATCGGTTAGAACAACAGTGCCATCTTTGTCTACATATTCGTAAATCATGCCAGCCTGCAGTTGACTAAAAAAAGAAACACTGAGAATCAAAACCAAGCAGGCTACCTTTATCATGAATGTTCTCAATAGATCCTTCCCTTCCTTTGTTGAGGATTTATTTTTTCCATTCCTTCTTGCGTCTCAGTAAATGATCTACTTGAGGCCTTATATCATTCCTTCGGCTACTTCGCAGTGTACCCGCGGGCATCAAGGCATGCTGTCATCGCGCGCTGATAATCTGCATGTTTCTGAGCAGATGGCGCGCCACCAGCCGGCTGGGTCGGATCGTAGCCAGTCTGGCCAACCGCCCAGCGATGACACTGATAGCGATCCTCTGCCTGTTGTTTCTCACTCTGGCCATTACGGGGATAGATAAACAACTGCTCTACTGATGGCGCCGACGGTGGTACCTGGTTGACCGCACTTTGCGGTGGATTAACAACCATATAACCACCTGGGGCTGGAGCATAATAAATTCCATCAACGTAGTAGTATGGGTAACCACCTATCCAAATGGTCTGATAATAAAACGGCAAAAAGGGAATTACTACAGCCCAAGGATACCACCATCCACCATAGTACCACCCATGATAACCACCATGCCACCCACCATGCCACCCGCCATGCCATCCACCATACCAGCCACCATGATATCCACCGTATGATCCGGACGGAATAACAACTTGCCTCTGCGCACTTACTGGCTCCGGAAACCCTAACAACATCATTCCTGACAATGAGACCACCATAAGCACGAATGCAACATACTTAAATATATTGATATTGCAAATTTTTGTCATATGTACTGCTCCATTAAATCGATAACTTCTAATACACTTACTCCGTGCCGTAATTATTCTATCTGGTCATTCAGACATTGTAAGTTCTTTCAGTTACTATTAAAGGGCAAGAAGTAACCCCATACCTCAGTTTAATTATACAACATTCTTTCGTATCAAGACAATCCCATACTAATGCTGCAAGGAAAGCAACGATGATAAATGCTTTCTTCATTTGTTATGAATCATTTCTTAAAGTTATTTTGATCATATAAAGAGCAAGAAATATACCGATCAGAATGGTATACACCAACCACCCAATATTACTAAATATTCTCTAATGGTCACTAAATCGTCATAAGCCCCAGCGGATAAAATGTATACACTGTAAGGTATCCAACTGTTTAAAAAATATCCAGATTTTGCTGAAGACAATTCATCGCTATGTGTTTAGTGAAACGCAGTTATTCCGTTTCGATAAGTAATTCACGGTGGCAAGAATTCAAAAGCCGTTCGTTTGGAGGTGAATGAGAGTCGTCTGTCTTTTATAATCTGCAATCAAAGCATAACGGTTCGATCTAACCTTCCAAATACAAATCAAGGTATAACGGTACCGCACAAATTCATTGAAAACGTGGTGAAAGTGCCATAGAAAGACCGCTCGTTTTTTCTCCAATCGAATTAGTGAAAACTTCCTTTAACAAAGCGTTTCGCAACTTTGATGTGCATGCATCCTTTCAAATGGTTATAAATGATATTTGTTCCTTGACTTTTCAAAGAATTGGGAGCACAAAATAAAACCTATTCAAATAAGGCATTATCAAGAGATTAACAGCTAATGTAAATCCTTTTTGAAGGTGGTGCCATGGACTGAATATAAACCCCACTTTTTTGGAAAGAGAGTGGGGTTTTGTATTATTGTTTAGTATGCTTTTAGAAATCACCCATTACGGAATTTCCAAGGAGGGATCATGAAAAAATTATTGCTTCTGGCCGTTTGCATCTTTTTACTTTCAGGCTGTTACGGGGCTTCATATATGTTAGCGCCCGATCGTAAACCCGATCTCACACCTCGGAAAAAAATGGCGACTCTCGTAATCATCCGTGATCAGCACTATGGTTGGCCAGCTGTCTTTTTGCATTATTTAGATGGAAAATTCATAGGGGATACGAAAGGTAAAACGTATTTTGTCACTCCTGTTGAGCCTGGCCCGCATTATGTGGTTGTCGTAACAGAAAACGCAGCAGTTGCATATCTTAAGTTTGAACCCGGAAAAATATATTATATCCACGAGTGTGTCATCGTTGGGCACTGGCGGGCCCGCACATGTGGATTCAATCCGTTGACTCCAGAGCAAGCAAGAGAATCCATGAAGGAATGTACATATTGGGAACGTGACCCGGCGAAGGGCGGCGAAGACATGGATCCTAATTCTTACCAGCAGGTAATCGCGGATTACCAAGCGGAAGTAAAACAAAATCCCAAAGGATTCAAGGCAATGCTTGAGTACAAGGGCTATTAATTTGGACAGGAAATTAATAAATAGCTCAAAGTTTTCCAAGTTACAGAAGAATTTCTCTCAATAATTAAGAATATATTAAATTTTCATTAATGGTTTAGTATGTATAATAAAAGAAAGGATCGTATTTAGTGGATAAAAACAAGATACTTATTTCGCGTATCCAAGATAATCGAAGTAAAAAAGTAGTTTTTTTGTCTCATTGCATTTTGAATGAGAATACACGGTACCTTGGAGGAGCTTGCAGAGAGTGTTGTGTAAGTGAAATAATTATCAAATGTATAAAAAATAGTGTTGGCATATTACAGATGCCATGTCCTGAGCAGCATGCCTGGGGTGGAGTTTATAAGAGATTGCTGCTCATGGCATATTGCTCAAAAGATACACTATTCTATTCAATGCGTTTTCTTGTCATGCCTTTGCTGTTATTCTCAACAAGATTTATATATTGGTGGATGGCACGACAGATAGCATATCAGGTTGAAGATTATCTTAGCTCAGGATTCACTGTATTAGGGGTAATTGGAATAGATGGCTCCCCGTCATGCGGTGTTAATAAAACCTTAGACATCAGGAAGGCATTTGACCAGGTGGCACATATGGAAATCGATTCAATCACTGCAGAAAAAGTTAACAAGGCTATCGAATGTCTGGTTGTTGGTACGGGGCTTTTTACACATGCACTCCAAAAGCAACTTAAAAATAAAAAGATACAAATTTCCTATATAGCACATGACCTGATGACAGAATTTGAAGGCAATCCCAGTAACGTTGTGTCTCATGTAAATTTCTTTTGTGAAAATCAAAAAGTGTCATAAGTAACTTCCCGTAATAGAGCAGTTAGTAGTTGTGATAAGGTGCAGACAATAATAGGAGCTTTAATATTTTCCTTGATCCTGCCAGAGCATTACGCAATGAATGTGCTACAAATGCATATCGACTGGGCGTCTCGATGAAATACTAATCGTGATAGTCTTACAATCGGCAGATTTACTGAATGCCGCCTGGAACATGCAAACTGGGAACAAGTCAATATCACTTGGGGAAAAGCATTTCTGTATTCCTGGTCTTCATTTTTCTATTTTGACCTTCCACACTATATTACAATGCGAAGTCGATAAGATTCATTGTCCTTTGTTCATGGTTGGTGTATTAAACGTGAAAAAGGGCTCTCCCTCAACAAGTGCCGTTACCTTCCATGACGCCAAATGAACATCAATGCCAATGCTTATTTTCCCCTTGATCTTTGTTAACCTATCGTTTATCTTCCTCACCATGGGTGATCCTCCTTGGAAGTTTTTCATAGAACAAGATATTGTAACCTTAAAGGAACTCCCATGAAAGATAGTCAACCATTGTCTCTATCGATTCAATTAAATTATTGCCACGTTTCTTGTGAACATCTTGAAGAGGAACAGCGGGTATTTGATCTTTTTTAGGAATGATAAAAATATAACTGTTTGCGGCATAAGCAATGCTGAAAAAAATCTGGAAACGGCTTGTCTATATTGAACCTGGCAATATCTATCCTGAGACCTTTCAAGAGGAATTGGATAGACAGTGCTATACAATTGCCTTTGCCTGCGGTTTTATAGGGTTTTTTGCCTGGATTCCCTACATTCCCATAGACAGAATCATCAATCCGCATATTTATATTATGCCCTACTTACGCTTAGGGCTAAGCACTGTTTGCCTGATTATGCTGGTTATTTTTTTTATGCCACGCTTTAAAAATCAGGGCATCATCATAATCAATATTGGTGTCGCCTACCTTTTTGTTGCCACAGGTATCATTACAGCTATTTCGGGAGCAGAGACATCATATGTTGGCGGATATATCTTGGTTATAATGTTATCTGTAATTGTTCCACTACCCAAACTGCATACGTATGCAAGTCTCGGTGTATCACTTCTGACATTTTTCAGCATTTGTTATATAAGCGACACCAAGTTCCACACG
>DASPQI010000426.1:0-9306 GCA_035625045.1 Syntrophales bacterium
CGGCATTCCTTGGGGTAGAGATCGTATCTGCCCTCTATCACCTATATCCGAAGGACTTCAAGCTTGATGATACCGTCGATATTGTAGGTGCCTGGTGGATTCTCACCGCGATAAAGAAGGGGGAAGACCCGCGCGCTATCGCTCTCCAATGGCAGAAGCCGCTTGATCGGTTTCTGGATATAAGGGCCAAGTATCTTCTCTATTAGCCCTGTCATTCAAGATATTTTTTAACGACCGGACGAGCCTTTGATATTCAGCATAATGTCCAAATTTCTTTTTGCTTCCTCGTAATCCGGCTGTAACTGCACTGCTTTCCGAAGGTGGTCAATAGCCTCATCTGCCCTGCCTTTCTGCGCCAGGGCTACACCCAGGCTGTTGTGCGCTTCTGGAAGATCAGGCTTAATCAAAAGTGCTGCGCAAAAATGGTGGATTGCCTTGTCGAGGTTGCGTTTCCTGTGCCATAATCAATCCCAATGAAACGTGGGCTGCCGCGATCTTTGGGTTTAACCGCAGTGCTTCTTCAAATTCAGGGATGGCCTCATCAAGCTTGCCCTTCTGAAAGAGAAATAATCCAATTTGCATCCGGCCTTCCGCGGTTTTCGGGTCTACCGGCTTCTTATCTGCTATTTCTGGAATTTCCTGTTTCGGTTTCGTCTTTCTGCTAAGCGCTGTTTTCAGGTTCAATTCTGCGTCATAAAAATCCGGCTTTATTCGCAGCGCTTCACGAAAATGGCCAGCGGCCTCATCTGTTCTTCCCAGGTAAGACAACGCGATACCCATGTTGTTATGGGCCGCGGCAGCATCGGGTTGTAACCGCAAGGCCTCGGCATAATGAGAAAGCGACTCTTCCATTTTCCCCTGTCTTGCTAACGCGTTGGCAAGATTGTAACGTGCTTCAAAATCGTCAGGCTTAATTTTCAACGTCTCTGTGTAATGAAGAACAGCATCGGCGTATTTACCTTGCTCCGCAAGAGAAGCGCCCAAATTGCTGTGCATCACATAATTATTTTTTGTAACGCTGAGGGCTTGTCCAAACAGAGTAATACTGTCCCGCCAATGGCGGATCTGCAGCGTCGATATAGTTGCTAAAACCACGATCACAAGTGATGCCGATACAGCCAGGGCAGTGCGGTGGTAACGCCATCTGGCCAGTAAATCCGGCGCCGCCCAGGCGATAATCATGAATAGACCGATCATGGGTATATAGGTGTACCGGTCAGCCATGGACTGATTTCCAACCTGCACCAATCCGATGACCGGAACCAGGGTTCCCAGATACCACAGCCATCCGGTCATCACGTAGGGATAACGCCGCACGAAACGCACGGCAATAAAGGTAATCAGAATCAGCAGCAGAATTGAGCCAACTATCTGCCATATGGGTATCATGTCGGGATAAGGATAAAAAACTGCAAGATTCGCCGGCCAGATCATCTTGGCCATGTAGGAAATAAAGGAGACAAAAGCATTACTGATCCTGGTTCCGAAGGGCAGGGCCTGGAAAGAGGCAATACCGGTCCATTGAGCGTAAAGAGTGATACATACAGACGCGGCTGAAAGGATGAAAAGCGGGATCTTTTCAATAAGCAGCCCGATGTTTGTTTTTGTTGCATCCTCATTAGCGGCAATTTTTGGACCGGTTGAGCTTATATTTTCTCTAAACTGCAATCGGCCGAGGGGCCAGAAATCCAGAAGGAGCAGGACAAACGGCAGGGTCACCAGCATAGGTTTTGACATAAGACCCAGGATAAAAAATAGAAGTACCGGAAGATACCGATATAGCCCCGGCCGCTTTTCATAGTTGACATAAGACAACAGTGTTAACATAAAGAACAGGGTGCTTAGCACGTCCTTGCGCTCTGCTACCCAGGCCACAGATTCAACGTGAAGGGGGTGTATGGCAAAAAACGCGGCCACAAAGGCACTCCGCCAGATAAACCCGGTCATCAACTTTAAAATAAAGAAGAGCAAAAGCGTATTTACAATATGGAGAAATAAGTTGGTCAGATGATGACCGGTCGGATTCAATCCGCAGACCTGGTAATCAAGCATGTGAGAAAGCCAGGTCAGCGGGTGCCAGTTATTCACATCTATGGAAGTGAATGCCCAGACTAAGCTATCCTTCGTCAGGCCTAAACGCACATAACTGTTTTTCGTAACATATTTATCATCGTCATATTGAACAAAATCGAAACTATGCACCTGCCAGAAGACGGCAAAGGTAATCAAAGCAAGAAAAATGGGAATAATAAAATAACGGCCTTTGAAATCAAGTTTAATCATAATTATCCTCAACACCCCCTTTTCTAAAGGAGGCAGGGGAGATTGTCCCCCACTCTAAATCTCCCTTTATAAGGGAAAAACTTAACCTGTTTAAGTTTTACTTTGCAAGCATCATCTCTACGAGGGTTGCCCAATAGCTAGCACCTGTGGGCAGGATCCGGTCGTTGAAGTCATACAGAGCCTGGTGCAGAAAGCCGTTTTCTCTGGGCCTTCCGCCGCCGATCCCCATATATGCGCCGGGCCGTTCCTTCAAAAGGAAGGAGAAATCCTCCGATGTCATTACCGGTGTAATGTCGGTTAAGACCCTTTCGCCTCCCACAACTGCAGTCGCGGCGCGGACTGCCTCATCTGTCTCCTTATCCGTATTGACCAACGTCGGATAGCGCCGCTCGTAGGCTAGGTCAGCGGCGACATCAAATGATTTAGAAAGGCCGGCGCATATCTCCTGCATACGAGACTCCACACGGTCCTGCACCGTGGGAAGGAAATGGCGTGTTGTTCCCCTTAGTCTGACTGTATCGGGGATTATGTTGTAGGAGGTGCCGCCGTGGATCTCCGTGACGCTGACCACTGCCGCCTGTGTGGGATTCACGTCTCGGCTCACGATACTCTGGAGAAGATTGACTAAATAAGCCGCTGCCAGAATCGGGTCCTTAACATTGTGGGGAGTAGCGGCATGACCGCCTTTTCCTGTAATTAGAATGTCGAAGACATCGTAAGCCGCCATCATAGGGCCTTTACAGATGGCGAAAGTCCCTTCCGGCAGAACGGGGAAGTTGTGGAGGGCGAAGACTGATTGAACGGGAAAAAGGTCGAATAGCCCTTCCCGAACCATCCTTCCCCCACCTCCCTCGTTTTCCTCGGCGGGCTGGAAGATGAAGTGGACTATCCCCCGGAACGTGTCATTCGCGGCAAGATACTTTGCTGCCCCTAAAAGCATGACCATATGGCCGTCATGGCCGCAGGCGTGCATCTTTCCCTCGTTAAGAGAAGCGTAAGGAAGACCGGTAGCTTCCGTTATATCGAGGGCGTCCATATCGGCCCGGAGGCCAATGGCCGGGGATTTAGTTCTTCCCCTTTGGATGGTTGCCACAATGCCGGTGCCCGCAAGGCCCCGATGAATGTCAAGGCCGAAGGAGACCAGCTTTTCAGCTATGAAGTCTGATGTCCAATATTCGGAAAAGGCTGTTTCCGGACGGGTGTGAAGCTCATGACGCCACCGGGTCATTTCCTCAATCATCATCCCGATCTTTTTGTAGACCGTCATCGTTAATGCCCATCATGTTTAACGAATTTTTACACAGGTTAAGAAACGTAAGTAGTCGACAGAATCTTGGAAGCGGCTCACGATAAATAAAAAAATTTATGATGTCAAAGGGAAAGTTATATTCTTTTGTTTGGATCTACTGCGGCTTTTTTACTCAAAATATCAGGTCTTAATAATCATTGACATAACCGGCTGCATGATTTAAAGTTTATACAATATAGAGCCGGTTTTGGCCATATCCGTATGTCCCCAGAGCCTGGAAAAGGTTGCTGGGGATTTCTTTTATACCTGAAAAAACGGGTCTTATAGAGGACATGAGCCGTTCCGACCGAAGGGCAGGTGAAACATGGCTAGGCAGAGTCAGAATAAATTCATCAAGCGGCAAAAGGAACTTGAACGCATGCGAAAGGCAAAGGAAAAAATGGCGAGGCGACAGGGCAAGAAGGACAATGTTATTGAGTCCGATGAATCCCATAAAGTCGATCGATCCTTGGAGACCTTAAATAGTTGAAAACCAATAATCAATTATGTCATGATGATAGACGGGCCAGGTTATATCATTGATCCTGAAGACAAGAAATAAATTGTACAAAGTCAGAAAAAATCTGATATAGTACAAAAAATTTAATGAAGGAGAGGTTATGAACATCTACGTAGGTAATTTGTCTTACTCTGTCACGGAAGAGGATTTACGTCAAGCTTTTGGTACTTTTGGGCAAGTGGCATCAGCGTCCATCATTAAGGATCAGCACAGCGGTCAGTCCAAGGGATTTGGGTTTGTCGAAATGCCTGTGGTGGAGGAAGCCCAGGCAGCCATCAGCGGGATGAACGGCAAGGAAATAAAGGGAAGGAAGATGAATGTGAACGAGGCTCGACCACGCTCCGATGATCGCCGGGGTGGCAGCGCTGGAAGGCGGCCCGGGGGCAGACCTCGTTATTAGCACGCGGATATTTTTTTTAAAGTTGCGGTGCACAATAAATACAGTTAAATTTTTATTGCTCAATATGTTGAAGATACTGGGACGGTTCTGATCACTCAGATATATTTAAGACTGTCTTACTCATTATCCTTGATTACTGACGCTATGAATAAGCACCGACTTTTACTTATCTTTATCTTGCCAGTCGTTATTATCGTTAGTCTGTGTCTGATTTCCTGTATGGAAGGAGGGCAAGTCATTTCCAAGCCTGATGAATACACACGCGTCTATGAAGCCAGCGAGGACATAATTCTCAGGGCCTTAACGCAGGTTTTCAAAGAGAAGGGCTTCGGAAATTCATCGATAACCCCAGATAAGAAGCAGATTGAATCGGATTATCTTTTTCAGAGTGATTGGAGAAGCAAAGCTATAGCACGGGTGAAGAAGAAAAACTGGAAAGAATGCGAAGTCACCCTTTCCGTCATTACGGAAAAAAAGACCTCAGCAGGCTGGGAAATGCGGAGGCTCCTCGAAGCGGAACAGTACGACAAGTTGTTTTCTGCCACTGAACTTCAGATTTATCAGGAACAATATAAACTTAAAGAAGACAGGAGCAACCCTTAAATTTTCTAAATCAAACTCAACTGTCACCGAATACGCTAAAAGTAATCGGCCTGTTGCCCAAATAATCTTTGCAAAGATTGGTCGTACACTTTATAAACTAGTCATCACATTCATTTGGAGTATTGCCTATGATGGGCCATCAACCCGACTTTCAGCCAAAGCTGTTTTATCATCAGATCAATCTTGAACAACGCATTCCCGCCAACCACATCCTGAGGAAGATCGGAGAGAAAATCGATTTCGCCTTTATCTACGATGAAGTCAGAGACCGATACGGAGATAAAGGTAATGTGTCGGTGCCGCCCCCGGTAATTCTCAAAATGATGCTTCTTCTGATTCTATACAATGTCCGCTCCGAGCGGGAATTAATGAATACGATCCCGCTGCGTCTGGATTGGATATGGTTCCTGGGCTATGATCTCGACAGCACTATTCCCAATCACAGCGTTCTGAGCAAGGCCCGTAACAGATGGGGACTTGAGGTCTTCAGGAGTTTTTTCGAGCGCATCGTCTGGCAATGTGTCGAGATGGGCTTGGTGGACGGGACCAAGCTTTTCATGGATTCAAGCCTTATCCAGGCCGATGCCTCCAATAACTCTGTAATCAAGAAAGACGTATTAAACATCCATCTCGTCAAGGGGTTCAATGAGCTTGAATCGCGATTGGACGAAAGACCTGAAGAGAATGAACCCAAATCTGGTACCACCAATCGCCATCACATCTCTACTACCGATCCAGATGCCTCCGTAACCCGCCAGGGACCGGGAAAAGCGACTCTCCAATACAAAGCACATAGGAGCCCGTCGATGCAAAAGCAGAAATCATCACCGTCACCGAGGTGACGCCAGGTGAGGTCAACGAGGCCCACCTGTTATCGACGTTTCTGGCAATGCACCAGGACAACACAGAAAAAGCAGCCCATACAGTTGTGGCGGATACCAAATACGGGACCGTTGAGAATTATCTCACTTGCTGTGATCTCGGCATAAATGCCCATATCCCCGACCTCAAAGATTCGCAACAAGACAGAGAGCGCAGAAGGGGGATATTCACCGAGTCCGCTTTCCGGTATGATCCCGGAGCCGACTGTTACTGGTGTCCTGCCGGCAATCCCTTAAAGAAGAGAAACTATAATCCCCAGAAGGACGCCTTCGAATACAAATGCTCCGCGAGTATTTGCAAGGTCTGCCATCTTTTTAGTCAATGTACGACGTCCAAATATGGCAGGTCTCTCAAAAGGCATCGCAGACAGGATGCGTTGGATAGGATGCGAAGCCATGCGCAATCATTTCCAGCCAGGCTAGACATCCGCACCCGGCAGCATCTCATGGAACGCTCGTTTGCCCGTGCGACACGATACGGTTTCAAGCGGGCGCGATGGCGAAGACTCTGGAGAGTCCGCATCCAGGAATACATCACATCTGCCGTACAGAATATTATGGTTATGCTGCGCTATTTCAAAGAACCGGACGTTGCCCTGAAGATCAGGGCTTCAATGATTCCACACATGGTGGCTTCTCGACTCTCTTGTTGGTTTCAAGAGCTCCAAGACTTCGTCTGCTCAAAAATCTTCAACCTGTCATGCAGCAATGCGTGTGAATCGTGGTGCTACCCAACAGACTCAGAAAAGGGGTTTGGGCAACAGGCCGTAGAATTATCAATTATCTCATAATCCTTGATTTATTACATTTCAAGACCTAACCCTTTGGCCGATGTTAATTTAAGTATAAAATTATTCCACTATCATGAGAAATACACTTTCAGATAAAATTGCAAAAGTTCATGTCTCTTTCCGCATGGCAATATCGACGATCCTCACGGTGCTGCTTATCGGCACCGTGGCCGTGACGGGCATTCTTTCCTACGTGAATCTCACGAAGGATACCAAAGAGCTCTCCGCGCAGGTTCTTGATCAGACGTCCCTGCGCATCAGTTTGTGGGTGGGAAATCTTCTTTACAAAGCCCATGATCAGAGTGAAGTGAACCGCTCCTTCCTGGGCGCAATTAAACTGAATAAGGAAAGTCTTACAAAGCTTGCCCATTACTGGCAGAGAGTGATGACGGCACAGCCTTACTTCACCTTTTTTTCCGTGGACCTTGAGTCCGACGTCTTGCTCTCCATCGAGCGCATGCAGGACGAAAAGTTTACGATCCGTGAAGCCCACGTTGATAGAAAACGCGCCACTGTCGAAATTTTTGATTTCTGGCCTGAGGATTACCCAAAGCGAAAATTTTACACCCGCAAAAAGATCCAGATGACTTCTACATCAGCGCGGCCGCCCTGGTACATCAATGCCAAAGAAGCGGGCTGCCCCGTGTGGACGGATGCTCGCACAATCCGGCTGGGCGCGGAAGCGTTTCCAGGCATCACCTATGCAGCGCCCTTCTATGACAAAGATGGGAAACTGCTCGGAGTCATGACAATAGATTATAACATTACTGCCATATCGGAATTTCTTGTCAAAAACAGGGTCGGCAAGGCGGGATTCGCATTCATCATTGAAAAACCAGCCGACGGGGAGCCGCGTGTGATCGCCTGCCCGAAACCGGAAATCCTGACCCATGCTGTAACGGACAGTCGGGGACGCACTCAATATGAATTTGTTCCAACAGGAAGTCTCAGCGATGACAGGATCGTCCGCTTCATGGAAAAGTTTTCTCAGGCCAGTCTCAAGCATCCGGGCGCCAGTCTGCGGACATTTGATTTCACCTCTGAAGGCACCGACTATTTTGGAAGTTATCATCTGATGACGGGCAAGGAGCTTCCGGGATGGACCATCGCCCTGGTCATTCCCCGCGACGAGATCATGGGGCCGGTCAAACGCAACAACAGGCATACACTCGTAATCGGGTTGGCGAGCTTTTTCGTGATCCTGATCGTGAGCGCGTGGATCTCCATGCGCATCTCAAAGCCTCTCGACAAAATCGCGTGTGAAACGGAGGCTATCGGCCAATTCGAACTGGAGGCCAAGCCTCTCGGGCGCTCAGTATTCAAGGAAGTAGATCAGCTGATGGTCGCTACCCAAAATATGAAGACGGGCCTGCGCTCTTTTCAGAAGTACGTGCCGGCTGACCTCGTGCGTGAAATAATGGCTTCGGGCCAGGAAACAGAGCTTGGCGGCCACAGGGAGACTCTCACGATGTTCTTTTCCGATATTAAGGGCTTTACGTCTATCTCGGAAGTTATTTCGCCGGAATCACTCGTAGAACAGATGGCCGAATATTTGGGGGTGATGAGCAATGAGATCCGGAAAGACCCGCCGGGCACAGTCGATAAATTTATCGGGGACAGCATCATGGCCTTTTGGGGGGCTCCCACACCCAACACAGACCATGCACCGTCGGCGTGCCGTGCGGCGCTCCTCTGCCAGGAACGATTGGGCCAATTGAGAGAGAAGTGGAAGCAGGAAGGGAAACCTCTTTTCTTCCAGCGCGTCGGTATATACACGGGAGAGGTGATTGTAGGCAACATAGGCAGCGAAACGCGGATGAACTATACAGTTATCGGCGACGCTGTGAATATGGCAAGTCGTCTCGAGGGCCTCAACAAGTCTTACGGCACACAGATCATAATCGGGGACACAACCTGTGATCTTGTGAAAGAAGAATTTGTTGTTCGTCCCCTCGACATCGTATCAGTCGTGGGCAGCACGAAGGGCATCAAGATATATGAACTGTTCGGGGAGAAAAGGAACACAGATGAACAAAAAATCCAGGTTGCAGAACTTTGCGCAACCGGCCTGGAACTGTATTTAAACAGGCGATGGAATGAAGCAATAGTGCATTATAAAAAGGTTCTGGAATTAAGCCCCGAAGATCAACCTGCCTTGATGATGCTTGAGCGCTGCAGGCTGCATCTTGAAAATCCGCCGCCCGATGACTGGACTGGCATCCACCGCATCGAAAGCAAATAACTTTCTTAAACTGAAGCCTTGGTCACGCACTGCAATGGGATTCAAAAATTTCAATAAGGTCCTCCTGAACAATTTCTCCCAGTATGCCGATCAACCGGCGCTCATGTTCAAATCAGGCGGAAGCTATCGGACGAAGTCTTACGATGAATTCAAAGACATGTGTTTTCGCGTCGCTTCCGGTCTGATAAAGAAGGGACTTCGGCCTGGTGACCGCATAGCCATCTTCTCGCAGAACCGCCCGGAATGGGCCGAAGCCGATGCGGGTGCGCTTTTGGCCGGTGCTATCAACTCGGCCATC
>DASPQI010000427.1:0-4565 GCA_035625045.1 Syntrophales bacterium
TGGCGGCTGGAAGCTTAGCAGGCCCATTCAAGAGGCCGATATACCCACCACCATTCAGGGTATTATCACAGCGAGGCTTGACCGTCTGGACAAGGAGGCAAAAAGGATTCTTCAGGAGGCGTCCGTTATCGGCCGCGCCTTTCTCTACGAGATACTTGGAAAGATCACTGCGCTCAAGGGGCCTATTGAAAGGCCTCTCACCGGTTTGGAGAGGCATGACCTGATCAGGGTCAGGTCGCTGCAGCCGGAGATGGAATATATCTTCAAGCATGCCCTGACACAAGAGGTGGTTTACGGAGGTATCCTCAAGAAGGATCGCAAGGTCATTCATGATCGTATCGGTCAAGTCATGGAAAAGCTCTTTCATGACCGGCTCCCTGAGTTCTATGAAACGCTGGCCTTTCATTACAGGCGTGGAGAGTCTGCCTTGAAGGCTATCGATTATTTGATGAAGGCGGGAGAAAAAAGTTTAAATCGATACACACTGGATGAAGCCCATCGGTATTACAAGGAAGCTTTTAAGCTTCTCGCCAACAAACCGGAGAAATCTAAAATAGAAGAGGCGCTTCTTATTGATCTTATCCTCGACTGGGCTGTTGTTTACCATTACCGCGGGGTCTTTACCGAGGCGGAAGATCTCTTGAAGGCTTATGAGGAGTTGGTAATATCGCTTAGTGATAAGGCAAGACTCGGGATGTTCTATGTCAGGCTGGGTGGGGCATTAGAATACAGGGACAAACTCAAAGAGGCATATGACTATTCATGTAAAGCTCTTAAACTCGGTGAAGAATGCGGTGATCAGAAGGTCATAGGTTATGCCCTGGCATACCTGACTTTTTCCTGCGCAGACCTTGGGCTATTGGATGAAGCGGTTGCTTTCGGAAAAAGATTGCAGGAGATGGATTTATATACAGCCGATCCGGAACTCTTTCGCATAGCAAATACCGCCTTGGGAATGGCATACTTTGCGAGAGGAGAAGCAAGGAAGGCAAAAGATTTGGGTAAAGACTGTCTTGACTATGGCCACAGGTCCTTTAATTTGAGATGTATAGCCTATGGTTACCTTGTTCTGTTATATGGTCATATAGCGGCCGGTGATTATCCTGCGGCCATTGAATGTGCGAAGGAAGCCATGCGCGAAGTTCCTTTGGAACCTTTGTCTTCCTTATCCATAAAGGTGCTGCTCGGTTTATCCTATGTTGCCAATGACCAATACCAGGAGGCCGATGATGTGCTCCAAGAAGTAATGAAATTCAACGAACGTTATGGCTATGAAAAGATAGGTACTGTGGCTCAGGGATTTTACAGTGTCGTCATGATTGTCAAGGGTAATCTCCGTAAGGGAATAGCATTGATGGATGATGTAAGGAAGGGATTGCTGGCAAATGACAGTAAATATCGCATAATTCACAGCTACTACCTGCTGGGAAGGGTCTACTTAAAAATAATTCAGGGGGGAGGCAAAAAGAATCTCTCCTTTATAGGTAAAAATATCGGCTTTCTCATAAAGAATTTTCCTTTTGCGGCTCTGAGGGCAGAAGAGTACTTCCAGAAGGCCATTGAAGTAGCGAAAGAGATCGGGGCCAAAGGAATGCTCGGCCAGGCTTACCTCGATTTAGGACAACTGTATAAAATTAAGAAAAAAACCAATCAGGCAAAGAAATACATTACTGATGCCGCCCAACTTTTTGAACAGTGTGAAGCCGATGTCTTTCTTAAACAGGCTAAGGATGCTCTATCCCTGCTTGAATAGGCAACAGTGGTAGTTCACTTCGGCAGATTATTGAGTATTTCCTTCATTTTCTCAATATCGTACGGAACATCAACAGTCCAGCAGATTCCGGAATTCCTGAGTTCTGAAGCAGCAGAATCATTTGAGTAGCCGCATGTGATGATGGCTTTAACATGAGGATCTATTGCTAATAATTCCTTCATGGCTTGCTCGCCACCCATACCGTCAAGCACATTTAAGTCCAGTATAACCGCAGAAAAGGGCTGCTTTTTTTCTTTTGCTGTTCTATAAAGTTCAACAGCTTCATTGCCGTTTTTTGCATATTCAACGTCATACCCAAGATAATTAAGGACAACGCCGGTCGCACTACGCACCGTCTCCTCATCGTCCATGACAAGAATCCTCCCGCCTCTTGCTATGGATTGTTCTGTTGTATCTTTTTTTAAATCACCCTCTTGAGGAGAGGCAGGCAGATACACAAAAAAGGTAGAACCGACACCCGGCTCGGATTCAACGTTGATAAACCCATTGTGTTTCTTGATGATGGAATAACAGATAGCAAGTCCCAGCCCCATTCCCCTTGTGGTACCTGTCGGTTTGGTCGTGAAATAAGGATCGAATATCTTCTGCAAATCCTCTTTAGGAATGCCGATGCCATGATCCTTTACAGACCATTTCACATATTTGCCTTCTTTTAAGGGCAGACCATTCCCTACTGTTGCGTTCACATTTTCGGCGTGTATGGTTATGGTGCCGCCTTTCGGCATCGCTTCCAGTGCATTGACGACCAGGTTATGGATGACCTGTCGGATCTGTACATCATCCATTTCCGCAGGCCAGAGATCATTGGGGAAGGAAAATTCACATATGACATTGGAACCGCTAAGAGACAGATCAATTGAATTCATCAGCAATTGTGAGATGTCTCCAGTCTTTCTTATGGATTCACCTCCTTTGGCAAAGGTAACGAGTCGATGTGCCAGTTCCTTCGCTTGAAGTCCGGCCTTCTCGGCTGTCTCCAGTCCTCCTCCTAAAACCTCTTGCTGTTCATCGGCAAGAGACAATTTGGCAGTAAATATATTGTACAACATGATAGATATCAGCTTATTGAAATCATGGGCTATTCCACCGGCAAAGATCCCGAGTGACTCAAGTTTCTCAACCCTGATTAACTCTTCTTCTGCCCGTTTGCGCGCTGTGACATCCTCAAGGGTCTCTATGGCACCGACCAGATCTCCCTGAGTATCCCTGATTGCTGCGGCTGTAAAATGGAGCCACTTTCCGGTATCTCCCAGTCTCGGGAAAAAGTCTGCCGCCTCATATGCCTCTTTTATCAATTGGGATTTTAAATACTTTTCGAAATACCACTGGGGAATCGCTTCCAGCTTTTGATCCACCAGCAGATCCGCCATGCAGGGTCTTTCTTCGGCGTAAAATGCCCACCAGTGCCGATTTGTACCAACCACTTCTTCGGCCTTTATCCTTGTAAGTTCCTCCAGCGCTTTGTTCCAGTATAATACCCTGTGGTCTTTCCCGATCACAAACGCGGGAATGGGAGAACCCTGAATAACATTATACAATCGCTGCTCGCTCTCTTTGAGTTTTTCCTCTAACTGCTGATGGATGTCCTTATTCCCTATCCGCTGCGCCAACAGGCGGAAGAAGGCGCTGTTTAATTCCGGATAGCGTTCTCTCAGCTCATTAAAAATATCCTGGCTCAACTCGATTACCCGCACGTCGGTAATTGATTTGACATTGGCTGTGCGGGGTTCTCCGGTCAAAAGAGCTATCTCGCCAAAAACATCTCCCTCGTTCATGATTGAAAGGATGCATTCAGACCCTTTGTCATCGATCAGGGTAGCCGCCACTTGTCCGCTGATGATCATAAACATGGAATAAGCGGGGACGCCGCGATAAATGATGGTCGTATTTGCCGGGTAAGTTTTACATACCAGGCGCGGTATGATAGCGGCAAGGCTTTCCGTTGGGAAAGCCTTGAACAGGGTGAATTTGCGGATATCTTCAACGGTAATCATGGCGCTCCGAGATATGAGATATTATCAATTAAAGTTCTTCTCTCATTTAGTTGCAAACAGGATTCAAAGAAATGAAATTATTATGAAATGATAAGAAGTTGCTTTTTGACGGGCGAATCATAAGACAAGTAGTCTGGTGTGTCAACGGAAAAAATACCGCGAAATATGGAGGTGGGATTCGTTCATAAAGGAGGCGATCCGCTTGGTTGAGAGTCACGGGTGACCTGCACTGGGCGTGCATATTAATGACAAAAAAGACTTGACAATTATTATGCTTGCCATTAACTATTACGCATCGTAGGGATGTATAACTTTGTATTTCGTAATTATATCAATTAGTTCGCTTGGCCTCAATTCATCTATATTCTCTCCCTATATAAACAGGGCCCCTCAGGCTAATAGAAGAGGATTTGTTATTTTGCCACATTCTTTTCAACATGAAATGGAGGTAGTGGGGTGAGGAAATATCTCTGTTCCAAGGAACTAACCGTAATGCCTTAATAAGAGTCATAAAAAATGAAATGTCTGAGATGCCAATTTGACAACAGAAAAGGCGCTAAATTCTGCCTTCAATGTGGTGTCATTATTGAATTGAGATGTTCTCGGTGCAATACATTGTTGCCCGTTGCGGCAAACTATTGCGATTACTGTGGCAAAAAACTAGGTGAACCTTCAAAAGATGAAAAGACAAGTTCCGTGCCGGAAAGCGAGCGCAAGCGCGTTGCGGTGTTGTTTTCCGATATGTCAGGCTATATGGCAATTACGGAAAGGCTTGATCCTGAGGAAGTAAAAGAGAT
>DASPQI010000428.1:0-5763 GCA_035625045.1 Syntrophales bacterium
ACCACATCGGAAACTGTCTGAGGCATATGCCACACCATACAAAATGATTGAAGTAACAAGCAATGGTATAAATTTTTTCATAAGCTTCTCCTGACGATCAGTCATTATAAAATGCTATATAAAAAATGTTAATGCTATAATATTTGGGAAGGACTCTTTTAGGGTTGGTGAAGTATAAGAAATAATGCTTTTATATATCAAGAAAAAAGGGCGTGATGCAAGGAGTTACAAAAGTTGCCAGGGAAAAGGGACTTTTTAATGTATTTTTTAAAAGGTTAATCTAATGTAAATTGAAGTGTTAGGTAAAATTTAAAAGTGAACTCTTTAAGAATTAAAAGTGAACCATTTATGGAAGTGAGCGAAGGAGGGAAAATGAACCATCCTTCGCCATTGAGGTATTCTTGGCGTTACAAGATGGATAGATTCAGGTCCTGATTTTTGGCCTTTTGAACATCAACAAGGCGCCCATTGCACCAGAAACGAAGTTCAGACAGCCCGTTATTCATGGGATAAATGCGGATGTTAACTTTATCAAGTGGGGCGACATCGTTGATCTTCATGAGGAGATTATTGATGGATATTCTTCTGTAATGGTCGACGGTTCTGTCGAGTCTTAGACAGAATATATCCTTGGAAGATTGATACGGGGATCTCACCCTGAACTCTCGGAAAAGCGATGCCCCCTTTTTTAATGCTCTTTGGAATCTGAGATAAGGAACTTCCTGAGTTGTGGTGTTCGATTTTGCCTTTAGCCTGAGGGGATAGTGCATAGACGATCTTGACACTGCAATCGTTTAAGACCTGCTTCCATTGCGGATCTGCTTCATCAGTGAGCAGGTGGTGTTTTCTCCAGAGAGAATCTCTGCCCTGGACAAATCTGAAGATCGAATGAGAATCCACATAGTAGGAAAAGGGCAGCCCGTGCTTAAGAATCAGGGACTCTAGAGAGAGGATATGCGCCCATGAAGTTTCTTTTTTGAGCGGTTGGGCATAAAAGATATAACGGCTGAAGTCATCGAGAGACGTGATAAGATACCATTTTTCACCGGCTCTGGGAGCCCATAAGTGGTGAGAAGAATCGTGCTGAATCAATTCCCCGGCATAATTGGTCAAAACCTGCCGATCATGAACGGTTCTTTTGGGCTTCTTGAGATAGAAGCCGTTCTTCTTTGCCCTGTCAATTATCGTTGGCAGTGAGACTGCCTGTTTGTAGTCTTTCTCCAGCCGATCTTTGATATAGCTGTAGTTGTAAGAACGGATGGGAATATCCTCGTCCTCTTTGAGTTTTTGCTTAATAGACAGTTCCTTTAAGATGTTTTTCTCAACTCCTTGAGGTATGGCTCTGGTTTTCCCCTTTCGTTCATAGCGGATCGAGAAACCAGAAGGATTACCCCGATACATTTTTACCAGGGCAAAAAACCTTGTCTTGTTAATTCCGAGAATCTCCTGAAGATATGTTCTTTCAATTTCTTTTCTGAGATATTTCTCAATCAGCTCTTTTACTTGGTCATCTGTGAACTTTTTGTGCAGCTGTGCCAAAATATAAACCTCCGTTTTTGGGGAGGCATAATAGAACTTTCCAGGAGCTCACTTTTAAATTTTAAATTGAAATAAACGGTTCACTTTTAATTCTTAATTGGCTCTAATGTAAATTGAAGTTGAATCTTTATCAGAAATGTGAGATCAAATTAAACTAACTTTTAAATTGTTTCTTATCCTCTTTATATTATGTATGAAAAACTAATTTCTCGAAACCCTTTATTAACATCGCTCCCCCAACGTGAAATCAAGCGTTTAATAGCAACTTTGCGACAACTTGAATTTCCCCCCAATACAATCCTTTTTCGTGAGGGGGACCATGGTGATCGTTTCTACATTATCCTGGAAGGCCAATTGGAAATCATCAAAGCCCTTGGAACTCACGACGAGCAATTATTGAACATCTGTGGTCCCGGTGATTATGTAGGTGAGATGTGCCTTTTTGATCCTGACAGATCACGTACCGCAAGTGTTCGCACAGGTTCATCCGTAAAGTTATTAGAAATGACCCGGGCAGACCTGGACGCACTGCTTCATCTATACCCCGCTATTGGCTACGCGATGGCACGGGTACTCAGTCAGCGACTACACGCTTCAGAAACAAAAATGTCAGCTGAACTGAACAGAAAAAACCGTCAACTGTCTCAGGCCTACTCACATCTTCAATCCCTGCTACCTCAGCTCAAACATAAAGAAGGGCCTGAGAACCAGGAAAACTTAGGACATTTCAAATTACCATCTGATTATGATCTTCAGGATATTACTGCGCAAGGGAATCGTAAAGGTTCCAAGAGCTTAAAGAAGGCATGGGAAATCAGACAAGCGATATACCGCTCCGGTATTTGCCAGATTAATGTCGAGACTCTGGGTGGTTTTCGCCTCTATCGCGGATTGACTGTCATGGAAGAGACAGAGTGGGATGGTTACCTGCCCAAGCTTCTCTTAAAGGCCATTCTTACGCATGGGTCGCGTCGGGTTCCCAAAGATCAGCTTATAGAGTCCCTCTGGCCGGAGGTCACCCCTCAATCCGGAGAAAGGAATTTCAAGATAACCCTGTACCGCTTGAGAAAAGCTTTAGAGCCAGAAATGGATAAGGCCTTTGGATCTTCATACGTCCATCTTAAATCCAATCTCATATACCTGGATGAGGAATTATGCAAAACCGACCTCGATGATTTTCTGTCTCTTTACCGCAGGGGTGAAAAGAATGAAAGGGAGGGAGATATCGAGTCGGCACTTTTCCTTTACAACAACGCTATAGACCTATATAAAGGCGATTTCCTTTCAGAAGAGCTTTATACCTCCTGGATTGATATAAAAAGAGAGGAATTGCGAAAATTATACATAACCCTTTTGTACAAGATGGCCGACATCCAGGAAAAACGAGGCACGTCAAAGATTGCCATCGACTGTTACAAAAAGATTATTCAAATAGATCCCCTTTTAGAGCAGGTGTACCAGAGGCTTATGACACTTTACTCAAACCGGCGAATGCGGACGGAAGCCATAAAGATCTATGAAGATTGCCGGAAGGCGCTCCGGGAAGGACTAGATACCGAGCCGGAAGCACTGACGACCTCTATTTACAGGAAGATCATAGAAGCCAGGTAATCCGTATTCCCGCTCATAAATAAACCCCCTGCCCTTCTCACCTCACCCGTCATCATCCACAATATTTTTATTGTACCTCTCTCTTCGGAAGATAAGATTTTATCTTTCGCTACCCTACGATTTTATTTTGTTCATTATAATCAACTCATTAGACAATCAGGCAATTTCCTGTCTTGTAACCTTTTAGTAACCTCTTTTTGTTTAATAAGGAGTAAATTTTTATTTATGGGATCGAGTGGAGTATCCTCAAGTTGATGACACTCCAATAAAAGCTTACAAATAATAGGAAAGGAGTTAATTGAATGAAGGTCCTGATTCATGATGATAGGCCGGATGCACCGGAGTTCCTTTTGGAGGTCATCACAAATCGAGGTTATAAAGCGGCCTATGCAAAAGACAGCCATGAGATTATTAACATGCTCTCAAGCAGCCAGTATGAGGTTATCCTCGCCAATGGCGGATATGGAGAGCTTAATGCTAACCAGTATAGCCAGTTGAAGACATCTTCTGTTTTTGTTATCGGCGTCAAAAACTCACATAAACAGATTCTGGACACATATTTAAAAGCGGACATTTATTTGCAAAGGCCTTTTTTAATTTCTGAACTTTGGCGGGAGTTGAAGAGGCCACTCCAACATTAATCATAACATAACCATGATTGTCACCAGTCATGAGTTCGACAACAACATTTAGATTTTTTACCTCCTTTTAACAGCGGGTTGGGGGATTTTTTCCGGCACCATTTGAAGAAATCCCCCCGTCCTTTTACAAGTCATTCTGACTGTGGGGGAATACCCGATAAAACCAGCAAATGCTATCCCTAACTCCTTTAGGACAGTACAAATTTAAATCTCTAAGAAGCGTTACCCCAGCAATGCCAGTGACTCTTTGGCCTGCTTTAGAAAGACATCGGCCTCACATTCTTCAAAAAGTCGAATGGCGTCGGTGATATGCTTCCTAGCGTCGCTATCTCTTCCCTTTTTCATATAGAGGTGTCCTAAGTCGAGAAAAGCTCGTGCCAGTATGCCTTTGGCGCCAATCTCACTAGCCTGATGAATTGCAGCCTGGAAGTACTCTTCCGCTCTCTTGGCCGCAAATGGAACATGCCTTATCAAGAAGCCTATGTTTTTGGCTAAGGCAGACAAACTGACGGCCCGTCTACCCTCGGCAATTTGAGAAAAAACTTTGCCTAAAATAAAATCAGCGTATGCGCAACCATACTTTCTATTATTTTTAAGACCTGTGCGCTTGGCCTCTTCCATTTCCTCAACACCTTGTTTTAAGTTCCCCTTCAACACTAAAATAATTCCGAGAAGTCCTCGTGCCGGTGTTCCGTGCTGTTTAGACCCATATTTTTCTTCGAATGATCTGACTCTTTTGAGGGTTTCTTCCGCATCCTGCACTTGTCCATTCTCTAAATAACACATGCCAAGCCATATTAAAGACCACTGGCTTAAGTGAGGATCAAGGGAAATCTCAATTGCCTTTTTATACGATTCAATGGCCGATGCAAAATCTCCCTTTACCTGATGCCCATTTCCCATACAGATGTGGCCCAAAACCAATGACCGAACATTGGATTTTTTCATTCCATAGTCAAGGAGCGTTCTCCCCATTTCTAGATTGGGAGTCCCTGTGCCTTTGAATGTGTTAACATGCGCCATCACAGCCCGAGACCAGGCAAATATATAGTCCGATGGATACGAATTGGACAGGTCGATAGCCCTCTTCCCATATAGAGCAGCGTCATCCAGCAGACCTAATTCAGCGCATGTGAATGTAAGCCAAATGAAGGCATGCCCGATGACCCACTGATTGTTCAACTCTTCGCCAATTTCGAGAGATCTTTTAAGTTTAGGATAGGAGTCCTCATACATTTCCAGATGGAATGTGGATATACCAAGCCATAAAGAGAACATCGCAATCTTTACTTTATCTTGTATAGATTCCGCGATGTCCCTATATTTCTCCAGAAGATCGGAAAGACCCCAAAAGTCCCCCCGGTAATAGTGCACAAATGACCAATTGATAAGGACATCTATAAGGAGTTCCTGTTCATCCTTGGTCAAGTCCTGTTTGCCGGTGAGAAGGTCAAAAGCCAATTTGTAATATTGATGAGCTTCATCAAGGGCATACCGGCTCAGACTTTTCTCTCCCGCTTTCATATGATATTTCACGGCTTTCATGAATGACCGGCCCTGTCGGAAATGGTAAGCCAACGTCTCGTAGAATTCGGGAAGGCGGTCATGAAAAAGTTCCTCCATGACCTGACCAACCTTCTGATGAATATTTTGTCGTTCCTTTTTAAGCAGGCCGTTATAAACCACCTCCTGTGTCAGCGCATGCTTGAAGATATATTCCATCTCCGGCTGCAGCGACCTGACCCTGATCAGGTCATGCCTCTCCAACCCGCGAAGAGACCTTTCAATAGGCCCCTTGAGCGCAGTGATCTTTCCAAGTATCTCATAGAGGAAGGCGCGGCCGATAACGGACGCCTCCTGAAGAATCCTTTTTGCCTCCTTGTCCAGACGGTCAAGCCTCGCTGTGATAATACCCTGAATGGTGGTGGGTATATCGGCCTCTTGAATGGGCCTGCTAAGCTTCCAGCCGCCA
>DASPQI010000429.1:0-8045 GCA_035625045.1 Syntrophales bacterium
GCAGGGAGAAATTGGTATCAACGGACACTTCTGCACCGATGTCATCAACAGCTTTCTGAAAAGCAAGCCGGTCCATCGACGTGGTTCCGAATGAAAAAAGGGGATTTAGTACAAGATTCACTCCCTCTTTTCCCTCAGGGGTTTCCATGTCTGGATTGTTCCGCACATGACCATATACATTTACAGTGTCGCTGATGGTTTCACACTGTACGATGAGCATAAGCCCGTTTTGGAAAACAGTGACCGCAGGTTTCACAGTGGAAACGGGTGTGGATAGCCGGCTCAATGCCGTCTCCGCCCACTCGGGCAGTTTGACCGTCTTTATCAGCTTCGGGGTGAAGGACTCCATTTTGCCGCCAGGTTTGGAAGAGACCGGTTTTCCCGCGGCTTCCGGGATGAGAACAGCCTCTATAGTTTGGTTGAGTTTCAGGTATTTTTTTGCAACCCTGCCGACATCAGCTGCAGAGACCTGCTGGATTGCTTTTTCGGTATCGTCCAGGGATTGATGACCCTCCACCGCCAGTGCCTGCGACCAGGCCATGGCCAGGTCGGAGACTGAGTTCTTCCGAAGCTCCGCCTGCATTAACCTGTTGCGCTTGGCAGCCTCAACCATGTCCTTTGAAAAACCCTGCTCTATCTCCTTAGCCAACACTCTTTTGATTTCTTTCACCAAAGGCAAAGGATCAGTACCCTTGGGAAAAGAAGCTGTCACGTAACCCAGACCTGCCGCGGGGAGGGTGCTCAAACTGAATTCGATATCAAGCGCCTTTCCATCTATTACCAGGTTGAACAGATTACCACGCTGACTGCTCAATATATCAGCGAGCATCTCGCTGGCCGGATAATCAGGGCTGTTGTAGCCCGGCATGCGGAAGGAGACAACCGCTGTCCCATAGGCTTGATCCGTGCTGAGAGTAAAGGTTTTCGGCCTCAGATGTCCAAGCTGCACTTCCGGGTGTTTGGGAATATTCCTCGGTGGTATTTCAGAGAAGTGTTTTTTGACCTGACTCAATACTGTCTGAGGTTTGACGTCTCCTGCAATTACCAGGATAGCATTGTTTGGCGCATACCACGTGTCGTAAAACTTCTTGATCATAGCACCGGTCGTTTTATCGAAGGATTCTATAGTACCCAAAGGTGTGTGTTCATACGGTGTTCCCTTGAATATTTCCGCAAAAAGCCTTTTGTAAAAAATAAAGTCCGGGTCAGAGAGATCCTGGGCTACTTCCTGTTCAATGGCTCCTCTTTCCTGTTCCCATGAGCTTTCACTGTCAAGAACATCACTCATCCGGATGGCCTCAATATGCAGGGCTACATCCAAATCCTCCGCGGGAACGGTAAGGGAATACTGGGTAACCGTCTGCTGGGTGTCTGCATTGAACATGCCGCCTGTCAGGGCAATAATGTCTGCAAGCTGATCCGCTGAAAGACCAGGGCTTCCCCTGAACATCATGTGCTCCTGAGCATGGGCCATGCCGGGAAAGCCCTTTGGCGCCTCGCTTGAACCCACAATATAGTTCACCATCACTGTTACAACAGGAGCCCGGTTATTTCGGACAATGACAACACGCAGTCCATTCTCCAGTGTGGCTTTCAGTATACCTTCATCCTGCTTCGTTTCCTTATCCAATGCCCAGGCTGCGGGCAACACGGAAATCAAAATGAAAGCAAAAATTGGGACAATCAGGCGTATTACTGAAATTTGCAAGATTATCCTGTGAATCTTAGTCATGGGAACCTCGATCAAAACTCCGGATAGCACGTTCTAACTTTTCAATGTCCTCCCTATGAACAATAGGTCATACCGACACAGATGCATAAGTTTATTCAATAATGCAAAGTATTCATAAATACAACAATGGTTGAGTGTATGTCAAATTGTAGGTTGATACTACTATGCTACGACTCTTCCCCCCCTTCCTTTAGAGGTAGCTTAAACCTATCAATTCTCTGCCATTTTATCCTCATTGTCTCCCTCCGGCTAGTACGTTAATTTACAAACTAGTAAAAAGTGCCGGGACTTAATAAGAAGGTAAAGAAAAGGGTGGGATCGATGCCAAGAGGAAAAGTAAAATGGTTCAGTGAACGGATAGGTGCAGGGTTCATAAGGACAGAGGAAGGCAAGGACGTATTTTTTAATATCAAGGCCATTCATGGCAGTGACCTGCAGGCTATGCAAAGGGGACAATGTGTGAGCTTTGATATCCTGAAGAGTGAAAATGGAATTTCATTAGCCGCTGCCAACGTGAAAACCCTCGAAGCCTCATCCTGTGCATGGATATAAAGGTATGCCTGAAACTTTAAACAGTTTTATTAGCTGCTGCTAAATAGATACTGCTGTCATAACGGCCAAGGAAACAAGTGGTGGAAAAGAAAAGCGCGGGATTACTCCTGTACCGGTATCATGGTGACGTCCCGGAGGTGTTTCTGGTTCATCCGGGCGGGCCGTTTGGGGCCAACAAGGATATCGGAATATGGTCGATCCCCAAAGGGGAGATCGGACCCGAGGAGGAACCGCTTTCCGCTGCCGTAAGGGAATTTGGTGAGGAGACGGGTTTTAAAGTGGATGGACGTTTTATAACACTCACGCCGGTCAGGCAGCCTGGCGGCAAGCTTGTCTTTGCGTGGGCGCTCGAAGGAGACCTGGATGCCTCGGCTGTGAAGAGCAATTCCTTCTCCATGGAATGGCCGCCACATTCAGGGGTCGAACGCCAGTACCCGGAAATAGACCGTGCCGGTTGGTTTCCACTGAACACTGCCAAAGAGAAAATCCTGAAAGGACAAATCGGCCTGCTGGAGGAACTCGAAACGATCCTCTCTGCCAGGTGATTTTCGCCCTTCACCCGTTAATATGCTTTAGCAGGCGATGAAGGGCGAAAAGGGAGAATTAAGCTTCTTGAAAACAATTATGAAATCTTCATGGAAATGTAGAAAGACTGATTACCGCGATTCATGAGGAACACAACAGCTTCGTCCTCCTTAATCTGTGCGACCGCCTTTTTGAAATCGCTTAAATTTCTGATCACCTTCTTATTGACTTCACGGATGACATCACCCGGTTCGATCCCTGCGTCATCCGCAGGACTGTCCGGCGCGACTCTGATGACGACAACACCTGACTGTGCCTTAATATTAAATTGCTTTCTCCATTGAGGTTTTATATTGTCGACAGCCAGACCGAGAGATTGACTGGGCGTACCCATCTGTGAAGCCGTACGCTGTTCCGTCATTTCTACGACCGTCACTTTAATGTCCATCTCTTTGCCCTGCCGTATAAGCTTTACATTAATGGTCTTCCCCACAGGCGTATCCGCAACTATCCATGGAAGGTCGCTTGAAGTATTAATCTTCTTTCCATCAAAGGAGAGGATGATATCTCCCTGTTTGATCCCGGCCTTTTCAGCTGGACTGCCCGGGACAACATCGGCGACAAGGGCTCCCTGCGGCTCTTTCATCCCGAAGGATTCTGCAAGGTCAGAGGTCACCATCTGGATAGACACGCCCAACCACCCGCGGATGACCTTTCCCTTTTCTCTGAGCTGAGTGATTACGGTCTTTGCGGTGTTGCTGGGGATGGCGAACCCAATGCCCTGTCCTGCGGCAACAATGGCCGTGTTGATCCCTATGACCTCACCCTTCAGATTGACCAAGGGTCCCCCGCTGTTTCCCGGATTGATAGGTGCATCGGTTTGAAGAAAATTATCATAAGGGCCGGAGCCGATAACCCGGCCGGAGGCGCTGATGATCCCCTGTGTTACCGTGTGCTCGAGCCCGAAAGGGTTTCCTATGGCCAGCACCCAGTCTCCGACCTGCATACTATCCGAGTCACCGAGCGCCAGGGTCGGCAGATCTTTGAAGATGGACGAAATCTTTATCAGAGCCAGGTCCGTCTTTTTATCTCTCCCGACCACCTTCGCCGTGTATTCCCTTCCATCCGCCAGCTTGACCTTGATTTCGTCAGCCCCGGCTACAACGTGATTGTTTGTGATGATGTATCCACTCTTGTCAACAATGAAACCAGACCCCAGGCTTCGTTGTTTCATCTCCCTGTCCGGGATATCACCGAAAAATTTCCCGAAGAAATCCCCGAAAGGCTCATCATGGGGGCCGAAGAATTGTCTGAACGGGTTTCCGGGAACCCTGACGGTCGATGTTGTGCTGACGTTGACAACAGCCGGTTTGACCATTTTGGCAAGCTCAGCGAAAGACCGGGGAAAACCGGTAACCTCCGTGCGCCCTTTGTCATTGAGACATGACGCAGTAAAAGCGATTAAAATCGACATCAGGATAAAAAAGACCTTGTTAGCGTCAAAAGTCCTTAATCTTTTTCTTTCCATGACACCCTCCATGATTGAAAAATTTCAAAGATTTCATTAGCCGTTATTTGCAATCCGCATTTAAAATGGTCCCAATATGCATTATCGGATATGGCGAGTCACTCCGGAATTAATCATACTGAGATTCCTTGCTGATGACCGGGATAACAGTGATTAAACGCGCATCGGCACATTCTTACGAAATGCTAATGCTCACATCATAGCGATGCAATGGGAATAAAATGATAGCTCAATGGCAGGCTTAAGCTACCTATGAAGAGATGGATGTGAGATACGACCTGAGGTTTGTTTTTTTGCTTTTTATCCCGAATTTTGAGCGAAGGTTTTTTCTGTGGAAGTCCACTGCTGTTGGGGATATGTTAAGCAGCTCGGTTATTTCTTTTGTCGTTTTCCCTTCCTTGACGAGGCTTGCTACCTCAATTTCCCTCGGCGTCAGATTGAGGTATGCCGAGGTCAGGTTGCGCAGGAATGGCGATATAATGTCATTCAGATGCGCCTCAACGATTTCCACATGAACCAGCTGATTTTTATCTAATTTGAGGTTCTTCAATTTTTCCAGGTACGGCAGCACAAGCTTCTTAACATTAGCCAATACCTGTTCTTCCAGAGTGGTCTTGTCTTCTTCCCTGTGTTTCAGTAAGACCTTCAAGGCCGTATTGGCTTCCTGAAGACTTTGTGATTTCAGCTCCAGTTCCTGTTCCCTTGTTTTCAGAGCCTCCTCGGCTGTTTTCCTTTCCGTGATGTCCAGAAGGGACATGACGGTTCTTTTAGTTGACGGTATCAGCGCGATATTTGCCAGAACATTTCTGGTGTTTCCCTGTCTGCCGGTAATCCGAAATTCGTAGCCGTCGGACGGCATTTTGAAATGCTTACCCCATGGCCGTTTGAGGTCATTTACTTTGGCCAGATCGTCTTTGACTACAAATTCCAGCCAGCTTTTTTCCCCTTCAATCTCAGATCTGGAAAGACCGGACAGCCTTTCAAACTGTCTGTTGGCCAGAATGATCGTTGAATCTTCATCTATTATAATAGTTGCTGTTCCCGTGTTTTCAAAAATAGTCCTGTATCTGACTTCCGATTCTTTCAGTGCGTCTTCCACACGCTTTCGCTCTTTCCTTTCTTCCGCCTCGTTCAATGCCCGGGAAACGGCAGGTCCCAGGCGGGACAGCTTATTTTTCAAGACATAATCCGTTGCCCCTTTTTTGAGCAGTTCAATCGCCATTTCTTCGCCCAGCGCCCCGGAAACAAAAATGAAGGGGGTATCAGGACATTTTTCCACGGAAATCTTTAATGCAGCCTGACCGTCAAATGAGGGCAGGGAATAATCCGACAGGATAATGTGCGGGCAGAATCCATTAATCGCGTTGATAAAAGCTGTTCTTGCAGCAACGCGTTTTGATATGAAGGTCATGCCTGACTCTTTAAGTTCTTCTTCCATCAATTCGGCATCCGTTGGAACATCCTCAAGGATCAATATTCTTAATTCCTCACTCATGTTATTAGCCTCCACCCTCTCCCGGGGATTCAAATTTCTTCTGCCCAAGTTTATGCACCATCATAGGTTGATCTGTTCATAAATACCCAATAGGATCCGATATCCGCGACAAAACGTGAAAACATATCAGCGTCCATCGGCTTTACAATATAACTGTTGGCCCCGAGCAGGTAGCTTTCAGTTCTGTCACGCGCTTCATTGGATGAAGTAAAAACCACTGTGGGGATATATTTTGTCCGCTCATTGGATTTGATGCTTTTCAGGACCTCAAGACCGCTGACTTTGGGAAGCTTTAAATCGAGCAGTATCAGTTTGGGAAGATGACAGGAAACATCCCCGATGCATCCTTCCGGGCCGAAAAAAAAGTCGATCGCTTCCGCACCATCATTTATGACATGAACCGTATCACTGATATCCTGTTCACTGATGGTCTCGAGGATCATCTCAACATCATGACGATTATCCTCAATAATGAGAATATCAACTCCACCCATAAAATATTTTACTCCTTTCTTAATAGTGTGAAATAAAAGCATGCTCCCCGGCCTGGTTCCCCTTCGGCCCAAACACGCCCACCGTGCCTGCGGATGATGCGTTGGACGGTTGCCAGCCCGACACCCGTGCCCTCAAAATCGTCGGTGCTGTGAAGACGCTGGAAAACCCCGAATAACTTATCGTAGTATGTCATGTCGAAGCCGACGCCATTGTCTTTAATGTAATATACTTCCTCGTTTCCCTCGGTATAACCCCCCGCTTCAATATGGGCAGCATCCTCATGTTTCGTGAATTTGATAGCGTTCGAAAGAAGGTTGGAATACACCTGTTTAACTAGTGACCTGTCTCCGTATCCGGGAGGAATACTGTGGATGGTAAGGAACATGTTCCTGTCAGGATTGATGATTCGCAATTCTTTCCAAACATCATTGATAAGAGCGTGCATGTCTAGATTCGACATGGAAAGCTCCTTCCTGCTCAGGCGAGAAAATGTAAGGAGATCATCGATAAGCTTGCCCATCATGTGCGCGCTCGATCTTATCACATTAAACTTATTTAGGATGTCCTCATCAAATTTATCCCCCTGCTTTTTGAGGATCATGCGTGCGTAGCCGTCAATGGCACGCAGGGGGGCGCGGAGGTCGTGGGAGACAGAGTAGCTGAAACTCTCGAGTTCCCTGTTTATTTCTTCAAGTTTGGCTGTCCGGTCCTCGACCCGGCGCTCCAGTTCGTCAAGGGATTTCTGTAATGCTTGCTGCGCTGTTCTGAGTTCCGTGACATCGCGGGCGGCGGCAAAGACCCCCAGCACCTCCCCTTTGTCGTTTTTAAAGGTCGTTGCATTATACAGGACATCCATCGTTCGGCCTGACGCATGGCGGATAGCCAGGGGGTAGTCTTTAACGAAACCCTGCGAAAAAACCATTTCGTAAGTTTTTCGTGCTCTCTCCGGGTCTGTGAAATAATCAGAGAAATCACTTCCAATTAGTTTTTTCCTCGGTATACCCGTAACATCTTCCACTGCTTTGTTCACATCCATTATCTTGCCCTTGGTGCTGATTGTGGCAAGTGGGTCGAGGCTTGCCTCGATGAGCCTGCGGGAGTATAAGGATGTATCTTGAAGGTCTTTTTCCTTTCGCTTCAGTTCGGTGATATCGCGGTTAATCTCCGAAAAGGCAACAGGTTTATTCCAGTGATCGCGCTGTAATGTCCAGCGGCTGTGCACCGTTACCTTTTTGCCGTCCTTCTTTGTATGTACACGTTCTCCTTCCCAGTAACCGTCGCGGAAAAATCTCTCTCGTATATCTTTCGCCTTCAGCATGGGTTCCGTCTGCAACAGGCTTAAAATATTTTGCCCTACCGCCTCATTTCTCGACCACCCGTAAAGTTTTTCCGCACCTTTATTCCAGTACGAAATGTTTCCGGAGAGGTCGCAAATCAGGATAGCGTCATTAGCCAGATCCAGTAATTGCGCGTGACTCTGTGCTTCTTCCTCGGCCAGTTTCTTCTTTGTCACATCATTCAAAGCGAATACCAGAAAATCTATTTCTCCCTTATTGTCCAGTATAGGGGTGAGCGTCCAGTCCCAATATGTAATCCCCCATTCGAGATGATCCGGGAAAGTGAATGGTCTTGCAAATGTTTGATAGGCAGTTTTTGTCTCGACAACCTGACGGAATATTTCCTCTGCATCGGAAGGATAGAATTCAAAATGGTTATGG
>DASPQI010000430.1:0-4192 GCA_035625045.1 Syntrophales bacterium
ATCTCCTCAATCCGCCTCAGACACTCCAAATACCTCTCTCTCCGTATTTATCTCCTCAAATGCAATCCCTGGCATACCAAGCGCTGCGCCGCATCCCTTATGCAATCGAAGCAGTTAAGAAGGTGATTGCCCTCACAGCAAGAATCAGACCCACCCGAAAGGAAATCCGTCCTTGGTACGAGTCCTTTGACCCAATGATGAGCCATTTCTCGCTTAATGAGCGAACCGCTTTACTGGGCGGGAACAGCGACCTATCGAATGTGGACTATTATGCCAGCCGCTTCCCTTATCCGACTGCTGATAGTCCTGTCGCTGCTGCTCAGTATCTGGACTTCAAATCTTACTTACCCGGCGACATACTGGTCAAAGTGGATCGCATGAGCATGGCCAATTCGCTCGAGACCCGCAGTGCATTGCTTGATTACCGCATCGCCGAATTAGCCTTCTCTATGCCGACCTCGATAAAGCTCCCTGAACCGCTGTGGGACGGCTCAAAAAATAAGTTTATATTGAAGGAATTGGCCAGCCATTACCTGGGACGCGAGTACACATACCGTCCAAAGGAAGGTTTTGGTATTCCAATTGACCAATGGCTCCGTGAAGATAAAGAACATTACCTTCACGATACGCTGCTAAACAATATCAGCCCCATTTATGACCATCTCAACCGGGGTATCGTTCAAAACATTGTTAAGGCCCACCTTGACAAAAGGATGGCTTGCGGTCATAAGGTATGGAATCTGCTAATGTTGGATGGCTGGCTGCGCTATGTTCATAATGCTAACACCGTTAGTTCGTTGAAGAACGATTAAGGGCCTATTCTGATGCTCCTGGACAATTCCTTTCCTCTGCAACACTACTTAATAAAGCTGCTTATTCCCTTGTATCGGTTTTATCTGTTCATTTCTTTCGCTCTGATCCGACTATTTATAGAAATTTATTTACGCTTTCGTAAAGCAAGCCATCCCCATAAAGTCCGTTCCGTTCTTCATGTATCCTGTTTGAGTCATAAACCTTTTATGCTGTCCAGACTGATGCGGGAAAAGGGATTGAAGTCAGAATACCTTGCAGTAGCGGCGGAGACAGGTTGGCTCCAGGTTGGCACAAGAGGTTATGATTATAACGTAACTTTCAATACCTATCTTAAGATCATATTTCAACCCTGGATAATCGCTTACTACATCTTGTCTGTAATGGGCAGATATGATGTGATTCATTATCATTTTGCTACATTGTTGACGAATAATGAACTTGAGCTGGCCTTATTGAAAAGAATGGGAAAGGTTATCGTATTTCACTTTCGAGGTTGCGATTTGAGGCAGAGGAGCGTAAACAATAAAACAAATCCTGAGTTAAATTGTTGCCAGGAATGCGACTATCCAGAAGGAAGTTGTGAGAATCGGGTGCAGTCATTTCGCATCTCCTTGGCAAAAAAATATGCGGATTTGTTGTTTGTCACCACTCCTGATCTTCTCGACTTTCTCCCGGAGGCTGAACAAATGCCTTTCATTGCTCCTTATGGGATTGATCTTGGTAAAGTAGAGGCAACACCGAAAAATAAAGGTGTTTTCAGGGTGGTGACCAGTTCTAACCATGATAGCGTTGATGGAACAGAATATATCCGGAAGGCGGTAAAGCGGCTTCAGGAAGAAGGAAGGGCGATTGAATTAATTGAAGTCCATAAAACCCCTTATGAGAAAGCGCTGTCCATATATAAAAGCGCGGATGTTTATGTTAGCAAATTGCGTATGGGATATTATAACAATGCCAACATTGAATGCATGATGATGGCGATTCCTTGTATGAGCTATGTCAGGGAAGAGTTTTTGAGAAACATGCCAGATTGCCCTATTATCATAACCCGTCCCGATACGGTGTATCAGAGGTTGAAGGAATATATAGACCAGCCAGAAAAATTGAAAGAAATCGGGCAGCAAGGAATTCAGTTTGTAAAGAAATATCACGATTCTGATAAAATTGTGCAATACATGGCAAAGAGATATAATGACGTTTTATTAAAGAACGCTTGATTGTGAGAATTACTCTTTATCGAACCCGCCATGGTAGTGAATCATGCGGATATATTTTACTAACATTTTTATAAGTGGGAGGATTCCATGCCACACAAAAAGGCCCTCATTACAGGGATTACTGGGCAGGACGGAGCATATCTTGCTGAATTTTTATTGATCAAGGGGTACGAGGTTCATGGAGTGAAGAGAAGAGCATCTTTGTTCAATACCCATCGAATAGACCATTTGTATAAAGACCAACATGAAGAAGACGTTAAGTTCTTCCTCCATTATGGCGATATGACGGATTCCGCTAATTTGATAAGAATAATTCAGGAAGTCAAACCTGAAGAAATCTACAATCTCGCAGCTCAATCACATGTCCAGGTATCTTTTGAGACACCGGAGTATACTGCTAACGCCGACGCACTCGGCACGTTGAGGATTCTGGAGGCCATCAGAATACTGAAACTCGAGAGCTGGACCAAATTCTACCAAGCATCTTCTTCCGAACTTTACGGGGAGGTTAAGGAAGTCCCACAAAAAGAAACAACGCCTTTTTCTCCAAGAAGTCCTTATGCAGCGGCAAAACTCTATGCTTACTGGATCACTGTAAATTACAGGCAGGCATATGGCCTTTTCGCTTGTAATGGAATACTTTTTAATCACGAATCGCCCATCAGGGGGGAAACCTTTGTTACAAGAAAAATTACGAGGGCTGTTGCAAGGATCAAATTAGGTTCTCAAGACAAATTGTTCTTGGGAAATCTGGACGCCCAAAGAGACTGGGGACATGCAAAAGATTATGTTGAAGGGATGTGGGTTATGTTACAACAGGGCACCCCGGATGACTATGTGCTCGCTACGGGGGAGACACATTCCGTCAGGGAATTTGTCGAGCTCGCGTTTCAGGAAGTGGGCATAAGGATACAGTGGACGGGCAAAGGTGCCGATGAAAAGGGCATTGACGCTAAAACAGGAAAAGTACTCGTGGAAGTTGATCCCAGATACTTCAGACCCACAGAAGTTGATATGTTAAAAGGAGATGCTTCAAAGGCGAAGAATAAATTGGGATGGGTCGCAAGACACACGTTTAAAGATATTGCGAAGGAAATGGTGGCTTCGGATCTGATCGATGCGGAAAAGGAGGTCATGCTGAAAAATCGGGGATATAAGGTAATGGAATTCCATGAGTAAGTGAATGAAAAATATCGCACCGACATTTTTAAATGGCCTTATACCACATCAAGAAAAGGAACCACAATGAGAGCGATATATATAAGGAACGAACGCTAATGGAAAGAAATGCAAAAATCTATGTTTCGGGTCACAAAGGGCTTGTCGGGTCTGCGCTTCTGAGAAAGCTCCAGGAAGGTGGTTACAAAAATCTTGCCATGAAAACAAGCAGGGAGCTTGACCTGCGGAGACAAAAAGGTGCAGAAGAATTCTTCCAACGGGAGAGACCGGAATATGTTTTTCTTGCCGCCGCAAAAGTCGGAGGTATCCTGGCAAACAGTACATATAAGGCGGAATTCATTTATGATAACATCGTCATCGCTGCCAATGTGATCAATAGTGCATACAAGTCAGGGGTTAAAAAACTTCTCAACCTCGGTTCATCTTGTATTTATCCAAAATTTGCCTGTCAACCGATGACGGAAGAATCCCTGCTCACAGGGAGTCTGGAGCCCACTAATGAACCATATGCTGTGGCGAAGATAGCGGCTATAAAACTATGCCGGTATTATAACGAACAGTATGGGACAAACTTTATCTCGGTTATGCCCACTAATCTCTTCGGGCCTAATGACAACTTCAACATTGAGACTGCTCATGTGCCAGCAGCCCTCTTAAGGAAATTCCATCTTGCAAAACTGCTCATGGAAAAGGATTTTGATGGCATCAGAGAAGATTTAAAGCGGTGCCCAATAGGTTTTGGTTTGGATAAGGAAGCAAGAATGGAAGATGAGAGGTCTATAAAACATATCCTTGAAAAAATCGGCGTCTCAGATAACCGTATAGTGCTCTGGGGAAGCGGGGAACCTTACAGAGAATTTTTATATGTGGACGACCTTGCAGATGCCTGTGTGTTTTTGATGGAAAGGCATAACTTTGCTGATGTGGGAGAGTTCGTGAACATAGGAACGGGAGAAGATATTAAAATTAAGGACTTGGCAAAA
>DASPQI010000431.1:0-4414 GCA_035625045.1 Syntrophales bacterium
GAGGCAATTATCGACGGGGTCGTGATGGCCCTGCAGAAATTAGCCAGTATGAGGTGATAAACGCACAATGGAAAATATTAAGGAAATTAATAAAGAAGAACTGATGAGTGAAGGCAAGAAGTTTTTGGATGCCGGCGGGAAATTTGTAACGGCGGTATGCAGCGACTTGGGCGAAAAATTGGAAGTAACGTACTTCTTCAGCAAGAATTCCGGTGCGGAAATGACCGGACTGCGGTTCAAAGTGGGAAAAGATGAAGAGGTTCAGAGTTTTTCCGGTGTTACTCTTGCCACGGTACTTATTGAAAACGAGATGAAGGAACTGTTTGGCCTGAAAGTAAAGGGCCTGGCCATTGATTATGGCGGACATTTGCTTTTAGCCCAGGACAGTCCTGTTACGCCACTTTTAAAAACGCACAAGGTTACTTCGATTACTTCGAAAGGAGAGAATTAATGGCTGTGCACACAACGGTCCCCTTTGGGCCACAACACCCGGTACTTCCCGAACCGGTGCAGCTTCGAGTCACCTATGAAGATGAGAAGGTTGTAGAGGTGGTTCCGGTTATCGGTTACACCCATCGAGGAATAGAAAAAGCATGCGAAATAAATGAATACGCCAAGAATATCTACCTGTGTGAGCGGGTTTGAGGGATCTGCAGCTACATCCACAGCGTGACTGTGGTCGAAGCGATGGAAAGATTATGGCCGGTGGAATTAATGCCCAGGACGAAGTACCTCCGTACCATCTGGGCAGAGATGGCGCGAACTCACAGCCACCTTCTCTGGCTGGGACTGCTGGCTGATGCGTTCGGATTTGAAAGCATGTTCCTGCAGTTCTGGCGAATAAGGGAACGGGTATTGGATCTTATAGAGATGACTTGCGGACACAGGGTTATTCCGTCAGTTAGTGTAGTCGGCGGTGTCCGACGGGATATAAATCCGGAACAGAAAAAAGTGATCATGGATACCCTTCCTGTAATCCGCAAAGAAAGCGAAGACCTGATAAAGGTTGTGATCAATGATTATACGGTAAAGGCCAGAACCATTGGTGTTGGTGTTCTGACGAAAGAGCTTGCCATCGCTCTCGGGTGTGTCGGTCCTGTTCTCAGGGCGAGCGGCGTCAGAGAGGATGTACGGTTAACTAAATACCACGCGTATGGTGATGTCAACTTCGAACCGATAGTGGAGACCTCAGGAGACTGTTATGCCCGCACTCTGGTTCGGGCACGGGAACTCCTCCAGTCTATTGACATGCAAATAGAAGCATTAAATAAACTGCCCGAGGGTGAAATAGCTGCCAAGGTAAGAGGAAACCCCCCTGCTAATGAAGCGGTAATGCGAACGGAAGCACCCAGGGGTGAACTCTTCTATTATGCAAAAGGAAATGGTACACGCAATCTGGAACGCTTGAAAATCAGAACGCCTACTTATGCTAATCTTCCCTCACTGTTAGTCATGTTGCCAGGCTGTGAATTGGCGGATGTGCCAGTTATTGTTCTTTCTATTGACCCATGCATCTGCTGCATGGAGCGATAAAAAGCGAAAGGAGCGTATGAACAATGCCTTTCATGTTACCGACCATCATAAAAAATCTTTTTACCGGATATGCGACCAGGCTCTATCCCGTTCAGGTGAGGGAACCTTTTGAGAAAGCCCGGGGACATGTTGTATTTAACGATGATAAATGTACTATGTGCGGGGCGTGTGCCCTCCGGTGCCCTTCTGTTGCCATAACCACAGATAAGGACAAGAACGAGCTTGCCTTTTACCCGTTACGCTGCATCGTCTGTGAGGTCTGTGTGCATGTCTGCCCTTCTGATGCGATAGATTTGATTTATAAATGGCGTCCCTCATTGTATGACAAACCCGTGGAGTTGCATAAGTCTACTCGTGTGACGCATCTTCGTGAAAGCGCAGATGAGGCAAAGAAGGAAGAGATGAAGAGCGACTAAATTAAAATTATAGTATAAGAAATAAAAAAGCAGGCATAACGAATTTTGTTTTGCCTGCTTTTTTATTGTGATGAGACATTTAATCAGCAAATCCGGGGAACCAGCTCACCCGTCGGCAGATCTACCTCCCTTGCGCCGCCTATTACAGTATTTAGTATAAAACGGCCGCGGTCTTTTTTGTTTACTTCTCCTATGATGGCGGCTCCTTTGCCATATTTGTGCTTCTTCATCGTCAATAAAACCTTCTCGGCATCGTCCGCCGGGCAGAATACTACCATCTTGCCTTCATTTGCCAGAAACAAAGGATCTATACCGAGAATCTCACAGACACCTCTGGCATCTTGTCGCACCGGTATGTCTTTTTCCTCGATTATGATTTGGCACTTCGACTGTGCCGCGATTTCGCACAGGACAGCGCCTAGGCCGCCCCTTGTAGCATCCCGCATGCAGTGGATGTTGTTGCTTACCTTTAGGATGCTTTCTACAAGAGAATTCAACGGGGCTGAATCCGATACGATCTCAGACTTAAAGCCCAGATCCTGCCGTTTGCTTAATATAGCTGCGCCATGATCCCCGATAGTCCCGTTGATGATTATCTTGTCTCCCAGCATGACGCTTCTGGGAGAGATTACTCCCTTATATTTGATGACACCGATACCGGAAACATTGATAAAAATACCGTCCGCGGCTCCCTTTGCAACCACCTTGGTGTCTCCCGTGACGATCTGTACACCGGCATTTTCCGCTGCCTGTGCCATGGATTCAATAATTTTATCCAAATCTTTCATACTGAAGCCTTCTTCAAGAATGAAACCGGCGCTTAAAAAAATAGGAATTCCGCCGCACACGGCAAGATCATTAACCGTTCCGTGCACAGACAGGGAACCGATGTCGCCCCCGGGGAAAAAAATGGGACTCACTACGTAAGAATCCGTAGAGAAACAGAACTTACTGTCGCCTATATCGAAAACAGCGCCGTCTTCCAGGCGTTCCAGATATGTATTTTTTAATTTTGGGAGGAATTTTTGGGAAATCAGTTCATTCATCAGCAGACCCCCCCCGCCATGATCGAGAAGAATTTTGTCATACCGCATCACTTGTTACCTCACTCAACTTTGAAACACCAAAACTAAAGAAAAACCTGCCACAATAAGAATCTCGGGCAATCAAAAGTATAATTCACGATTAGCGAAGACATTTATACTACGCCGCATGAACTGTGATATGTCCATTTGATCATCTTCCCGCACCCCGTCTGAATCCTACAGGGGCAATTCTGAGGCTATCAACGGGGAAAAGAGTAAAGCAGGAAAGGAGAGGGCGGTAACTTCCTATGAAGCAATCGCCCTTCAAAACGTAGGTTTATCAATGCGCTTCATTTTCCATGATCTGTCTTAAGAGGTCCAGCATCTCATGTGCCAGCTCTTCGTCAATCTTATGGATGGCATAACCTGCATGGCATATCACATAATCGCCGGGCACGGTATCATCATCAATAAGATCGAGTCGCGCCTCGCGCCGCGTACCGCTGATATCGATAATGGCAAGCTTGTTTTTGTCTATGGAAATTATCTTACCGGGAAATCCGAGACACATTGCTTATTTTCTCCTTATTCATCACGTCAACTTCAACTTTTCTGACCTGAATGATCACGGTTGCGCTATAGAGAGATATGATGTTATAAGTTTTCTTTCGGCAAGTATATGGAATTGAATACTGTATGTCAAGTCAATATGTCTTCCGGTAATAAAATAGCCCCTTCACGCAATAGGTTTGCATGAAGGGGCCACAGAATTCATGGATCATTGAAAGCGTATTGATCAAGATCTGAGGATAATCTCAGACATCCTTCCGCTTTAACCAGGCTTCCTTGTAGAACTTCCCTATACCTATAAACAACGCTACAAAAAATAACCCTAGCATAAAGTTGGGAGATGTGTTCAAAAACTCATCTAACAGTTTTCCTAAATAGAGGAGGAGGAATGAGAAAATGACTATCGCATATCCCCATACACTCAGTACGAGCACTGACCGGTAATTCCTCGGTCGTTGGTGTGTTTTGTCTATTACCGCCATATAGCTCGCCTCCTTTCACTATCTGGGTTGTTACTTCCCATTATTGCGGAATGGCTATTATTTTTTAACTCACAATGGTCTTAATAACATTAATCACCGGTGCCGTGAACAGAGTAATGAGCATGGTATACAGGCAAAAAGCAGTTACCAATTCCCCTGTGTACATCTTCTGGTACTTATGTCTCAGAGTAATGATCATCATCCCGCCTACAATTAAACATCCGAGCTGGAAGTATGGAAAGTCGCTCAAGCCTGTTGACGCATACTCAGCAACTCCAAATGTCGCTGTTATCAGGACAACAAATATCGACAAAGCTAGTGTCTCTAATATCTTTTTCATGTTCCGCATCCTCCGTATATCTTTGAGTTTGACTTATAATAATGAAAT
>DASPQI010000432.1:0-8484 GCA_035625045.1 Syntrophales bacterium
AGGGTATCCAGATTGGGGGTCTTTGCGGCTTCGAGTTCCGTTTGTTCCCTTCCACCCATAGGGAGACCACCAAGACCGTCCATGATCAAAAAAACAATTTTAGTATCATTTTTTATAACCAGAGAATCAATAAATTCAGGATCCATAGGGCACCTCATAAAGAACTTTCAAGATATTGGATTCAATGAGAGCGAATCAAAGATTTTTTTGGGTACCATGCCATCGTAGCGGAGCGACCCCAGCGGCAAATGTCTGAGCGCGAAGCGCGAGTTTTTGCCGCTTGCAGCGAAGCGAGATGTTACATGGTCGAAAAAAGATTTTGAGCGATTATGAATCCAATTTCGATTTTTTCCAAAGGCTTCTTCAAACCCTTTCCAGGACAATTGCCATACCTTGTCCGCCGCCTATACAAAGAGTTGCGAGACCGAGATTCAGGTCTTTCTTTTTCATCTGCATGGCCAAGGTGTAAGTGATTCTGGCACCAGTGCAACCGATGGGATGGCCGAGGGAAATACCACTGCCGTTGATGTTGCATTTGTCCAAATTGATCTTCAATTCTCTGATGCATGCCAATGCCTGAACGGCAAAGGCCTCATTCAATTCTATCAGATCTATGTCTTTCATGGTGAGCCCCAGTTTCTTGAAAATCTTCCGCGTTGCCGGGATGGGTCCGAGACCCATATAAGCAGGATCAACACCGCCGGCAGCAAACCCCTTGATTTTGGCCAGCGGTTTCAGCCCCAGTTCTTTTGCTTTTTCGGCGCTCATGACTACCACAGCCGCAGCACCGTCATTGATGCCCGATGCATTGCCTGCCGTCACCGTTCCACCCTCTCTCTTGAAGGCAGTGGGCAGCTTGGCCATCTTCTCGATGGTAGTATCCATGGGTCTTTCATCTACTTTAAACACGATGGGCTCACCTTTTTTCTGAGGGATGACAACCGGCACAATCTCCTCGGCAAAAGTTCCATTGGCGATAGCAGCTCTGGCCCGTTGGTGACTCATCAGGGAAATTTCATCTTGCTCTTTTCTGGTAATCCCGTATTTTGCCGCGATGTTCTCCGCAGTAAATCCCATATGGTAGCCGTTGAATATTTCATATAGTCCATCAAACACCATGATATCTGTAATCTGTCCGAAGGGCATACCCATGCGGTACCCCCAGCGGGCGTCTGGCAGGCCAAATGGTGCATTGCTCATGTTTTCCATGCCTCCCGCGACAATGGCATCTGCATCTCCGCTCTTAATGATCTGAGTCGCCAGTGTTATGGCCTTCAAACCGGATGCGCATACTTTATTAACTGTAAACGCATTGGTTTCCTCAGGGAGGCCGGCATAAATGCTCGCCTGTCGTGCCGGATTCTGCCCAAGAGCCGCCTGGATCACGTTTCCCATGATGCATTCATCAAAATAGGCCGACTTCAAACCCTTGTCATAATCATAATATTTTTTATTGATGTCGGTCATGTCAAAGTCTCCGAAGACATCAGGGCGGCTGGATTTCACAAATTCACTAATAGCCGGCCGCAGACCTGCTCTCTTGATGGCCTCCTTGATAACAAGCGCACCAAGATCAACCGTCCTCACTCCATTCAGTGCACACCCAAAACTGCCGACAGCAGTTCTTGCACCATTCACAATAACAACTTCTCTCATGGAAAAACCTCCTAAAAATAATAAAGCATGATGCTTTTTTTACTATCAAAGAAAACAAACTGCGAATCGCTAGGAAGAACGCTGTGCGTCAAGCGATTCTACAAATTCCACTGCCCGCGGCACTTTATAAGAGGATAGATATGTCCTGCAATGTCTCGTAATGTCCCTTTCTGTTACCAGCACATCCGGATTCCGGACAATCAGAGCCTTTACAATTTCTCCTCTTAAAAGATTGGGCTCACCGACAACTATAGAGGCCTTAACGGCAGGATGAAGTCCCAGGATTTGTTCGACTTCCTGGGGATATACATTAAATCCGCTGGTTATAATCATCCGTTTTTTTAGACCCTTTAAAAATATGTAACCGTCCTCGTCAATCCTGGCCAGATCACTTGTGTAGAGCCAGCCGTTCCTGATGACACGGGTAGTCGCCTCGTTATCTTTATAGTAACCCTTCATTACATTTTCACCTCTGATAACGAGTTCGCCAATCTCACCGCGCGGAACCTCGTTACCTTGCTCATCAACTATTTTCGCTTCCACACCGGGAATAACGGTCCCGATTGATCCCGGCTTGTGTACCATATCCCGCATGCCGACAGAACAAACAGGGGACGCTTCTGTAAGACCATAACCTTCTCTCAATATGACCTTAAACTTTTCCTCAAATTTCGGAATGAATTCAGGAGGCATCGTCGAACCGCCGGTAATGCAAAAGTCCAGCGAACTCATGTCATATTTATCGGCTTCACGATGCATGATCATTCCTAAAAAAAGCCGGGGCACCGCCGCGATATAGGTAACTCTTTCCTTCTCGACCGTGCTGAAAATTGCATCCATGGTGACTCGATCTAAAAGTACAATACCAGCGCCAATCCGGATGGCACCTAACATATTAACTACGGCACCGAACGCATGAAAAAGGGGAATAACAGCCAGACCACGATATTTCTCTGTGGCATGATATACGTTCCCGAGAAGATCGGATTGGGAGAGAAGATTGCGGTGTGTGAGTACTGCGCCAAGAGGCTTCCCCGTGAGACCTGCGGTATAGATAATAACAGCCGGATCGTCATCAACTATCTCCGGCATTTCTAAAGAAAACGGCCCTCTCTCAATAATATCGTTGAAAGGTGAATCTGTTTCCAAACCACTGCATGTAATAATTTTACTGCAAAGCGGGATATCCTCTCTGATTTCCTCATACCTTTTTGCCAACGGAGTCTCTGTAATCAAGCACTTTGAATCGCTGTTTGCCAAGAGGTAACGGAGTTCATAGGACGTGGACAGGATATTAAGCGTAACAGCTACAGCGCCGATCTTCTGAATGGCAAAGTAAGATATTACAAATTCGGGGCAATTGGGAAGCATGACGGCAACTTTATCCCCTTTTTGTATGCCAAGATTTCTCAGCCCATTAGCCAGTGCATTCACATACCTGTTAAATACCTCGTAGGTTAAATATGTTCCATCATAGATGATACACACATTGTCCGTATAGCGACGGCAGCTTTCTTCAAACATCTGACCAAGACTCATACTGACACAACAACTCCCGATTTTTGTCATTGTTAGCACAAGATTATTTGTTTTTTCAAGTAGAACTCTTGCAAGCATCGTTTTCCCCTTGATTGCATAATTTTTTTCACTTATAATCCGACCCGAAAATATTCTAACCAGTAGGACAAAATACAAGATGAAGAGAACCGCAGTCGTTGTTTTACTGACATTGATGTGGAGTGTATCTTCCGCTTCGATGGAATTAAAGGTGGGAGAAAAAGCTGCTGATTTCATATTGAAAGATTCGCTCGGTAAGGAGTATACACTTAATTCCACGGAATTCTATGGAAGGGTTGTCTATATAAACTACTCAGACATTAGCTCTAAAGACATGAACAAACATGTCGATACCTCTCTCAAAGGAGACACCGGTATTGATAGGAAAAGCAGCTATGTCGGGTTTGGAATTGCCAATATGAAGGCGAGTATAGTACCTGATTTTATAATCGCCAGAGTCATAAAAAGCAAACAGGAGGAAACCGGTGCTACTATTCTTCTGGATGACAACTATACCATTCTGAACCTCTGGGGATTGAAAAATCATTCCTCCAATGTGGTCGTCCTGGATAAAAATAGAATTTGCCGCTACATATACAAGGGTAAGCTGCCCCCTGAGGAAGTAGCGAAGTTGATTAAAATAATTAAAGATTATCAGGTAAAATAAGTCCAGTTTCTCCTGCATAAGTTTATTTCAACAATAGAACATTTTGCAATGGCTGTTATCATAGACGGGAAAAAGATTGCTCAGAATATCAGGCATGAAGTGAAGGCAGAAACCCTGCGTCTGAAAGAACAAATGGGGGTAACGCCGGGGCTTGCCGTCATCCTTGTCGGAAATGACCCGGCATCACAGATATATGTCAGACGCAAGGAAAATGCCTGTAAAGAAGTAGGGTTTCTATCCCGGGAGTACAGGCTGCCTCAGGATTCGGAAGAGGCACAAGTTCTTCGTATCATTCACGAGCTTAACCAAGACAGCAGCATCCATGGAATTCTAGTGCAGCTTCCTCTGCCCAAGCATCTCAGTGCGGTCGCTATAGTTGAGAAAATTGATCCACGCAAGGATGTAGATGGGCTTCATCCTTGGAACACCGGTCGTTTGTTTACAGGAAATCCCTACCATATTGCCTGTACACCGCGAGGCATTGTAGAGATGATCGATCAATGCGGAATCGAAATAGAGGGAAAAGATGCCGTCATAATCGGAAGAAGCAACCTTGTGGGAAAGCCTTTGGCGTTGTTACTCCTAAACCGGCATGCTACGGTAACCATATGCCACACGAGGACCAGGCATCTTGCAGAGGTAACTAAACGAGCGGAGATTCTCATTGCCGCTGCGGGACGTCCGGAAATGATCACGGGGGACATGGTCGGAAATGGTGCTGTCGTCATTGATGTAGGCATTAACAGAATCAATGACGGTCGCCTAGTCGGTGACGTGGCATTTGCTGAAGTGGCAGAAAAAGCATCTTACATTACTCCAGTGCCGGGGGGTGTCGGACTAATGACAGTTGCCATGCTGCTTGCAAATACGCTTAACGCGGCTCGTGATCTCTCTGCGGGGGTGCAAAAATAAAAAAACCCCCTCCCGTTCAGAGAGGGGGTTTGGGTTACTCATTAACTCGTTTTCGATCAGGAAATACCTTTAATTTTCTTCATTTCATTAATTGTAGCCGCGACGCTCTCAGCGGATTTTTTAAGAGCGGCTTGTTCTTCAGCATTCAGCTTAAGCTCAATAATCTTCTCAATACCGTTTGCCCCAAGAATTGTCGGCACACCGAAGCAAATATCTTTCAGACCATATTCACCATCCAGATAAACACAGCTGGGAATCAGTCTCCTCTTGTCTTTCAGTATGGCTTCGGCCATAATTACGGCGCCCAGAGAAGGTGAATAGAAAGCACTGCCCGTCTTTAACAGGGCAACGATTTCACCGCCAGCCTTTTTCGTCCTATCCACGATTTTGTCGAGTTTTTCCTTGGAGATAAATTCAGTGACCGGAATTCCATTGACAGTGGAAAATCTCGGCAAGGGAACCATATCATCGCCATGTCCACCCAAAAGGATAACCTTGATATCCTCAATAGAGATGTTCAATTCCATGCCTAAGAAACTCTGGAATCTTGAACAATCAAGGGCGCCTGCCTGCCCGATAACCCTGTTCCTTGGGAACTTGCTGGTCTTTAATGTAAGATAAGTCATCGTGTCGAGGGGATTGCTTACGACAATAATAAAGCAGTTCGGCGAATTCTTCACGATGTTTTCCGTCACTGAACCAACGATGTCAGCATTGATCTTAAGCAGATCTTCCCTGCTCATGCCGGGTTTCCTGGCAATACCTGACGTAATAATGACCACATCAGAATTTTTGGTTTCTTCGTAACCATTGGTTCCGATGACATTGGCATCAAAACCCTCCATCGGAGCAGCTTCCATCAAATCGAGAGCTTTTCCCTGTGGCATGCCTTCAATAATGTCCATCAGAACAACATCACCCAGCTCTTTGATAGCTGCCCAGTGAGCGGCAGTTGCTCCCACGTTTCCCGCTCCTACTATTGTAATCTTTTTACGACCCATAACTATATCCTCCTATTTCTCAAATTCAAAATAAGTAAACTTATTACTCGCTACGTTCCCGAAATGACTCTTCCTTATTTTCCTGCCGTAAATGGCGGCACATCAATCTTCGGCTTCCATTGAGACTTATCGGGTTTTTTATGAAGATGTGCACATTTATGCTTTGCCAGGCCGAAGTAGTTAAGAACGAGATCCTTCTTCATTAGCTGAATAGCCCGCGCCGGGTCCACGCCCTTGGGACATACATTGGAGCATTCACCTGCATAGTGACAGTTGAAAATGCCATGGCTTTTGGCCACAACGTCCCGACGTGCATCAGTATTATCATCCCGTGAATCGATATTGTATCGATACGCCTGAGTTAGGGGCGCCGGTCCCAGATATTCCCTGTCAGTGGCCATAGTGGGACATGCTGCCATACAGGAGCCGCACTTTATACAGTAAGTGAATTGGAGGAATTCCTCCAACTGATGCGGTGTCTGAAAATATTCCATGGTAGGATTTTCCATTTCTTCCACATCACTTCTCTCGATATAAGGCAGAAGACCCTTGATAACGCCAAACATAGGGACGAGATCAGATACAAGGTCTTTGATGAGGTTGAAGTTGGGAAGAGGCGCCAGAGTAAGCGTCGTCGTCGCCACATCAAGAATCTGGGTGTTACAGGCCAAGCCGGGTACCCCGTTGATCATCATCCCGCAAGAGCCGCACACACCCATCCGGCAGGAAAAACGGAAGTTGATGGTGGGATCCTGGGTTTGTTTGATTACATGAAGACCGTCAAGAACCGTCAACCCCCGTTCCACCTGCAGCGTATATTGCTGCTCCCTGGGAGCTGCGTCCTTTTCCGGGTCAAAACGACGAATAAATACGGTAATATTAGTTCCTTTTTCCATTTTCTCACCCTTCCTATAATGCTGTTTCCAGTGCTTTTGATGCGACTGCTGCATACGTGCCGATACCGAAGAGAATCAGCCCAACTATCCATAACAAAACAGTGAACCCATCCTGAAAGGATTTCTTGGGCCCAAGTTCAAATACTATGGTCCTTAATCCATAAAACCCGTGGTATAATACTGCACCCAGCAGGATTATATAAGTAAAGGCAAGGAACTGATTCTGACTTCGGAAGGCAACATTCCCCCAGTTTGTGACAGCACCACCTTCTGGATTAAAAACTCCCAACGTCGGCAGATGCATAACAACCATGTGCAGTCCGGCTATGATAAGAATAACTATTCCTGCAATGATAAACCAAGTCCAATATGCGGTTTCCCTCATGACTACCTCCCTAATGGCTTCCAAAGAAAGTATTGTACCCTCCGGCAAGGATGAAGATGGCGACAATCACCATCACAATCAGCATCAAGGGTCTCTGGTTATTAAGTGAAGACTTGTAAGGATATATCGGCTCCTCGGCTTTCCCTACAGCCAAGCCCAGTTCAATGAAAATGAGCCGGATCCCGTTCAGGGCATGGAACGCAAAAAGTATGAAGACACAAAATTCACCAAGCTTTAAAACGGGATTTTTCAAAAGCACCATTGCTGCCGCCCAGCTTTCCGGACCGGACATCCTGATAGAGCTTGCAAATATATGCATCATGAAGAAGAGAAGAAGTCCAAGCCCTGTAAGACGGTGTAATATGTAAAGGTATCTCTCTACACCCCAGCGGCCGCCGCCAAGCCACCCTGCTATTCCTAAATGGTTATCGAATTGTTTGTTTGCCATTGTTCTTCCCCCTAATATTTACGCTCAACCGGCTTCCACTTGTTGATTGTCACCGGTTTATAAGAAAATTTCGGACCCTGCTCTGTGTAGGTCGCCAGTGTGTGTTTCAGCCACTTTTCGTCGTCGCGATTCGGGAAATCATATCGTGCATGGCCACCGCGGGATTCCTCTCTTGCAATTGCCCCAGTAAGGAGTATCTCAGCCAGAGTAAGGAGATTCTCAATTTCCATCGCGTTCATCAAGTTGGTGTTGTAAACGGTACCCTTGTCTGTAACGCAGATATCCTTGAAGCGCGCTTGCAGGTCTTTGATCTTTTTCAAGCCTGCCTTCATTTCATCGCCTGTGCGGTATACACCGGCATGCTGATCCATCGTTGACCGCAGTTCCTTCTTTATATCATACGGGTTCTCCTTGCCTTTCTTTTGGAGGAGATCCTCATAGATACGCTTCTGATCCTTCTTTACCTGATCCTGGGGAACATCCAGCAGGGGCGCACCGGCTTGTACGTATTTCACAATCTCTTCTCCGGTTATGCCGCCCCACACGATACACTCTATCGTGGAGTTTGATCCCAGACGATTGGCGCCGTGGAGTGAGTGACATGCCGCTTCACCAGCCGCCCAGACGCCCTTCATCGAAGTTGCGCCGTTTATATCCGCCTCAATACCGCCCATCGAGTAATGGGCAACGGGTCTGACCGGAATTGGTTCCAGGATAGGATCGAGGCCTATGAATTTAATGCAGACTTCCCTGATCAGCGGAAGGGCTTTGTTGATCTTATCCGCACCTAAGTGTGTCAGATCGAGGTGCATGAAATCAAGACCGTCAGGTCTGCTAAACCCTCTTCCTTCTTTGATCTCTGTCATCTCGGAGCGTGATACGATATCACGCGGAGCGAGTTCCATCATCTTCGGGGCGTATTTCTCCATAATGCGATTGCCCTTGTTATCCCGCAGGTATCC
>DASPQI010000433.1:0-3423 GCA_035625045.1 Syntrophales bacterium
CTGGGACTGAAGGAGATTTATGCAAGTTTTAATATATCTTTTTCTCCTGCAGACTCCTCCACGTATTCTCCGAGTACCAGATGCCAACGAATTCGAGAATGGAATCCCTTTCTCTTTTCAAGATCAGCTCTGCCGTATGCCCTCTGAAAAGTTTCTTGATACTCCTGAATGCGGCGCCGTCTTTTTCCGCATATTGCCTAGCAATCTTTTTCGCTTCTGCTTCCAACTCAGCTTCTGATGAAATTTGATCAATCAGTCCAATTCGATGTGCCTCTTCAGCAGAATACATGGCCCCGGTATATGCCGCCTTTTCCGCCTCCCTCTGTCCCAGCAGCAGTTTCAATATATCGACACTGCCCGCAAACAGGGATGAACCGAAGTTGATTTCATTGAGGGCGATCTTTGCCTTCCCAGAAACCATGATCCTATAATCACAGGCAATGGCAAGCATACAGCCCCCTGCAATCGTGTGGCCGTTGAGTGCTGCAATGACCGGTTTAGGAAACATGAACAGGTAGGCATATAAATCTGTGAACTTGGTGAGATAGCGGATAAATGATTCCTTTGGGTAGTTCAGAAACTCCGGGATATCAAAACCAAAAGTAAAGAATTTTCCTGTCCCTGTGAGGATAACGGCCCTGACTCCGGCATCATCTGCAAGTTCTTTCAGACAGCCGGTTATTTCATCTACAACTGTTTCATTAAGGGCATTTACTTTCCCTCTAGTCAGCTTGACTGTAACGATTCCTTGATCATTTGTGTAATTTACATACTGCATAATCTCACCATCCTTTACTATAAAAAAAGAATATATTGTTTACGTCATCTCAAAGAGCTGCCGCGGACTCTTTGTTAAGATTTCATTCCCTTCCTTTTTAATGAGGATCATATCTTCCAGCTTTACAACCCCGATGGCCTCATCCATCATGTGGATATCCAGTGCTATGACGTAATTATCGCCCACCTCGGAACTATCATATTCTGAAGGAACAGGGGGCTCGTTCAGCTCCAGGCCGATCCCATGTCCGATAATCCGCGATTTTTTCCCTTTGCCAAAATTTTGAAAGTGATCCGATCTGCCAAGCGCCTTCGCCTTCTCAACGGCGGCCCGGTAGATGTCACTGCACTTCATCCCCGGCTTCATACGATCGATCAGGTGATCCGCTACGGTTACCAGGTCGTCATACATGGATTTGATCTCCGTAGAGGCATTGCCAAGACAATACGTCCTCGTCTGATCCGCATGATACCCTTCAACCAACGTGGGGATGTCGACGATAACAGTCTCCCCCTTCGATATCCTTCGCCGTGAAGGTCCGGCAGGTACTGACGAACTTAATCCCACACCCGTTATTGTGTACACGACACCGCTAATCCTAAAGAGGTTCGACCCCGAGGAGATCGGACCGCGGCTCATGAAGAAGTCAGGCTGCCGGATGAAGAAGATCCCCTCATGACCTGCCAGGCGATGGGCATTTTCGACGGAAGCCGCCAGTTCAAGTTCGGTAATGCCTTCTTTCAGGGTCGAGAGGACTGCTTCATGACCATGGTGGATTGCGTCACAAGCCTTTTTGATTTTTTCAATTTCGGAGAGGTCCTTCCTCTTTCTCTGTTCCAGGACGATGGGGGATGCATTCACAAATTCATAACCGGGAAATGTCTTTTCCACATCCTTGAATTGTTCGGCTGTTAAAATATCCAGCTCGGTGCCGATCTTTTTGCTCACTGATCCCCACCGGGAGGAAATTTCTTTGAATATGTTACCCAGACGACGCTCTTCTCTTACCTTCTCCCTGCTGATAAAGACGTCGTTCAGGGCGAAATCAATGCCGCTCCTGACAAATAAAAAATAATCATCAGGCAGGATAACCAGATATGACGGTTGTGCCGTGCCCGTGAAGTACATTATGTCCCGCGAATATAAGAGCAGAAGTGCTCCCAATCCGCTTTTATCCATCTCTTTTTGCAGAATTTTAATGCGGTCCTCCCGGGTCATTTACGATACCTCTCCTCCTGTAATCTACAAAACCCCTCTAAATCTCCCTTTACAAAAGGGAGACTTAACGAAATACCTCCTTGTAATTCCCGCACCTTTTCTTGTCATTCACCCTTCCTTCTACTTTCATTACAACAATATATCAAATTCCCTCCGGTGATGCATTTCAATTATTAGCTATGAAATATAGCAGGTCAATCAGTGTTGGAAATTTAAGAAGTACAAGAAGGAATGAACAGTATTTGTTTTACTTATTTCTTTACTATCAGTACTATTATTTGTATAAGAAAAACATGGGTATAATGTCATCAATATCCTGTCCACGATTGTGCATGATCTCTTCTTAGTGTAACAAAAAGAGGTATCGTTATGAAAGCAAACCATATTTTAATGATTATATCGCTCACTTTATTAATGCTATCGTGCACGCCGGTCCCGACTGGCTACTGGAAATTAGGGGTTGGTGATCCATATACGGGGTATTCTGAGACACAAATACAAAAAGACGTGTTTCAGGTAAGCTATAAATGTAACGATGCAACCACTTACGACGCCATGAAAGGTCTTCTCGCATATCGCTGTGCCGAAATTACCCTACAGAATGGTTATGACTATTTCATAGTAATAGAGGAAAAAGACATAACAACAGAGGATTATTGGGGGATGGCACCAGGAGGAAGGAGGAGATATGATGCGTCGTTGCAGACTGTAAATGCCCCCGGTGCCGCAGTACTAATTAAACTTAAACACGGGAAGAAACCTAAAGAAGATATTAAGGCCTTTGACGCGCGCGAAATAATAACGCACGTTGGTCCCAAAATCAAACAGCCTCACTGAATAGGCGGGTTTCCGCTGCCTGTTCTTTCAAAAAATACGATCCCTTAATGGTTCCTGCGAACGGAGCTGCTACATTCTCTTCATGATTATGGGAAAGGACTCCACTTTTTCAGCCTCCGGGCTTCCGGCAATAGCTTCTCTATATGCCATACCGGACAAACTTCCATCATTCTTCATATCAAGCTTTGCGGTATAGTAGACATAATCGCCCGATGTTAGAGTGATAAACATGGTCTTATGGCTGATCACACCTTTCACATTATAGAGACCAAGTGTACCACTGACATTTCGACCCTGTTGGATTAGGTTTGCCTCGCCCCAGCCACCGCTCCAGCTTTCACCGGCATCCCATCTTCCGCTCACATTCATTTGTGAAGGCATATTCTGAGCTTCAAGCCATGTGTCGTAATTCGGCGCGACGGCCGGTCCGGTGCGGCAAGATATCAGTACCAGGATGAACAGCATCACCGCCGTGACTAAATTTATTTTCTTCATCTCATCCTCCTTAAACTCATAACCACTTCCGTCTTGAGAAATAGGACCTAAGCTGTTAATCTACCTCAGTCCAGGTTTTGTCCGGATCAAAACTG
>DASPQI010000434.1:0-5645 GCA_035625045.1 Syntrophales bacterium
GCCGTATATGCAGCAGTCCCCATACCGCCGCAGAAATTCTCAATCCCGATAACCGCGGCAAGGGCCCAGAGCTGGCGACCCGTAAATTCCAGGAGAATAAAAGTCATGATGGAAACACCCTGCAGTATCCCAAAGATAAAGAGAGACCTCTTCAAAGGCCAATTGGACATTACGGCTCCCCCTATAAGGGCACCGGCGACGGTAGCTACCAAACCAAAAACCTTGTAAATGTATGCCAACTCGGTCCGTGAAAAGCCGACATATCCCAGGATGTAAGGGGTTGTCATTTGGGAGGCCGCGATATCTCCGAGTTTATAAAGAATAATAAATAGAAGAATCTCCAGAGAGCCAGGCCTTTTGAAGAATTCCACAAACGGGGCAACAGCTGCTTCGTAGAGACTCTTCGGGGGTTCAATACTTTCGACTGTCGGATTAGTCTTCAGCGGTTCCGGAGCAATTAGAGTGGCGATACAACCGATAATCATAAAAAGACCCATGATAAAATAGACCATCTTCCAGGACAGATGGTCGGACAGAATCAGGGCGACGGCGCCGCTTATAAGGAAGGCAATGCGGTAGCCCATGATCCACACGCCGACCCCCGCTCCCCGCTCTTCGGGCTTCAGGTACTCCGTCCGGTACGCATCGAGGACGATATCCTGACTGGCGCTGAAAAAGGCAAGACTAAGCGCTATCGCAGCAATAAGCAGAGGCGTAGAAGCGGGATTGAAAAACCCCATCATGGAGATCGTAAGGATGAGCGCCAGTTGCGTGATAATCATCCAGCCCCGCCTCCTCCCCAGGAACGGCGGCACGAATCTATCCATCAAGGGCGACCACAAGAACTTGAAGGCATAAGGCAAGCCGACAAGAGAGAACAGTCCGATTGTTTTTATATCGACGCCCTCCGAAACCATCCATGCGGAAAGAGTGCCGCCAGTGAGCGCGAGCGGCATGCCTGAGGCAAAACCGAGGACCAACATCAGGGGCATTTTCCCGCTGAAATAAACCCTAAACCAGTTGAAGGGATTCCATTTCATTATTCGATCAATGATAATCTTAAGAGGATTACTTTTTCCGGGTAGCCTCAACGAGTGTACGAAAAATATTCCGCTGCGGTTCTTCATCCTGCATCTGTTCCGGATGCCATTGAACACCCAGTACGAATCTGCCGGAAACAGCCCAGGGTGAATCAATGGAAGGCTCTACAGCCTCTATCATGCCGTCCGGCGCCCATGCAGAGGCACGTAGATTTCTTCCTACCCTCCGGGGATGCACTGCCTGGTGATGGCTGGAATTTGTCATGAGCACATGGCCTGCGGGTACTTTAGCTGCCCGTTCAGCGAAGCTGCCTGCCGCTAGGCGCACCGGGTGACGGAAGGTGGGACCTTCTTTGTCGCTTCTTTCTTTCCGCGAGTGTGAAATTAATGGATAGTCCTCGGGACTATTCCACTCTGTCCTGATGTCCTGTATTAGCGCGCCACCCTGTGCAATGCTGATAAGTTGATGACCGCCACAGATGCCGAGTACAGGCAGCGGCGTCTCATTCAAAACCAGTTTCGCAAGCTCATGGTCGAACCGGTCCCGGCGTTCCGGCATCAGCTCATCTTCCGGCTGCGGATGCCCGCCGAAATGATCCGGCCAGTAGTCATCGCCTCCGATCAGAACAACACCATCAACAAGCTGCAAAATATGCTTTACCATTGTAAAGTCATCGACAGGCGGCAGGCAGATCGGCATCCCGCCCGCGCTGGCCACGGCATCCACGTAGCTGATTGGTACCAGCAGCCCATACTTTTCATATTTATCTATCAGATCCATAGACATGTTGAGCCCGATAATCGGACGATTCTTCATGTGCTCTATCTCCCGGCTGTGCCCTTTTCGTTTAGATGATCACGTACGGCATCTATTTACTTCGGTGTCACTATAGGAAAATCCAGACCTCATGTCAACTGGCATCCCTACTCCACATATCAAAAGGCGGCAGGTATAAGAAGGTTTTTAAGTAATAGCAGGGAAAAGTTACTAAAATACCGGCAAAAACCGAACAGCCACATTTAGTGTGCTTAACAAAGTTCTTTCCCTTTGACACAGAGATTTCTTTCCCGTATACTTGCTTCAAATTCATTTTATCGGCAAAAATCAAAAAAAAGGAGCATAATATGAAAGTAAGCATTGACAAGGACCTTTGCACTGGATGCGGATTGTGCACGGAAACCTGTCCAGAGGTTTTCGAAGTGGTGGATGACCTGGCAACTGTGAAAGTGACAACGATAAAGACATCATTGTATGACGCTGTTAGAGAAGCAGCGGATGATTGTCCAACTGAAGCAATCATAATAGAAGAGTAAGAAAATATGGTACATTACAGAGAACTGGGGTTGGTGAATACCGGAGAATTGTTTAAACAAGCCATGATAGGAGGTTACGCCATACCCGCATTTAATTTCAACAATTTAGAACAATTGCAGGCTATCATTGCCGCCAGTGTGGAAACAAGATCCCCGGTTATCCTGCAAGTATCAAAGGGCGCCCGCCAATATGCGAATCAGACCTTGCTGCAGCACATGGCAAAAGGCGCCGTAGAGGTGGCTAAGCAGATGGGACTCGCCATACCCATTGCACTGCACCTGGATCATGGCGATTCATATGACTTGGCGAAATCCTGCATAGAAACTGGGTTCTCATCCGTAATGATTGACGGTTCACATCTTTCTTATGAGGAAAACGTAAAGCTTACCAAGCAGGTCGTTGATTTTTCCCATCAGTACGATGTCACCGTTGAAGGGGAATTAGGGGTTCTCGCAGGGATTGAAGATGAAGTTTCATCCGTACAAACCCATTATACCAAACCGGAAGAAGTAGAAGACTTCGTGAAACGTACGGGTGTTGATTCACTGGCAATATCAATCGGGACATCCCACGGAGCATATAAATTTAAGGTAAAGCATGGTGAAGCCCCTCCCCCGCTGAGATTTGACATACTGGAGGAAGTGGAAAAACGAATACCGGGCTTCCCTATAGTTTTGCACGGCGCCTCTTCCATACCGCAGAGCATTGTTGATGAGATTAATAAATACGGCGGCAAGCTCGAAGATACGGCGGGGATTTCCGAAGAACAACTGCGTCGGGCGGCAGCTTCGGCAGTATGCAAAATAAACATCGACTCTGACGGAAGGCTGGCCGTAACAGCAGCGATAAGAAAAGTCTTCTATGAAAAACCCGATGAATTCGACCCGAGGAAATATCTGGGGCCTGCCCGCGACGCATTGAAAGAGCTTTATAGGCATAAAATTATCAACGTGTTGGGAAGTGACGGCAAGGCATAACCCCCTCTCTTTCGTTGAAAGAGCCGGTAAGCCTTAATAATGAAGAATGGAGGTCAGTAATGATAAAAGTCCCGCCCGACAAACTCATGCCAGGGATGCGGCTTGCCAAACCGATAATGAACAAGGCAGGCATGGCGCTCCTCGGTGAAGGCACAGAGCTTACGGAGACCTGGATAATGAGAATCCAGGACATGGAACTGGAGGGGGCGATATATGTGGAAGGAAAACAAGAAATGGACGTCCCTCTAGAAGAGATGCTTGCTGCCTTGGAAAAGCGCTTCCGGATAGCTGAGGGAAACCACCGAATGGAATTAATAAAAAGGGCAGCGGAAAGACACATTAGGAATCTCTATGAGTGATATTATAGAATCGAAAGTATTGCGCCACCGCATTGAAAACATCGGCAATCTTCCCACGGTGCCCGAAACGCTCAGGAGACTGTCCCGCATCATTGAAAAACCAAATGTCTCCTTGACCGAAATCGCCGGTTTTGTGCAGTCAGACCCCGCCCTCACTTTCCGCATCCTCAAGATGGTAAACTCTGCCGTCTATGGATTTCCCGGGCGGATTGCCTCTGTATCTCATGCAATCATGCTTCTCGGCCTTAATGTCGTTAAGGGACTCCTCCTTGGTATATCAGTTTTCGAGTTAATGCAGAAGGCAATGGCCGGCCTCTACGAGCATTCAATGGGATGCGCTGCCGCTTCCAGGATTATTGCCCAGAAAAAGGGCTTGAGAGAGCCTGAAGAAGCGTATGTTGCGGGCCTTATCCATGACATAGGCAAGGTGGTTATGGCGCTTGAATTCACCAAGTCATATGAAGCCGCTCTTGTTTGTGCCGAACAGGACAACATTTCCATCGCGCAGGCGGAAAAGAAATTCTTTGCGGATAATCATCCCGTACTAGGCGGTGTTTTATCCGAAAAGTGGCGTTTTCCCAAAAAACTGACCGAGGCAATTCTCTACCACCACCAACCGATATCTGCAGTATCTTTCCCCCTGGAAACAGCGATTGTTCATGTCGCGGATATCCTGACAAAAGCAAGGGGGCTCGGTTTTTCAGGCGACCAGATCGTTCCTATGGTTGATGACGCCGCCTTTGATAGACTTGAGCTTACAGAACAGGATATTCTTGAAGTTTTCCGTGATCTGGAGGGTTCCATTGAGGCGACTCAGGAGGTGTTGCTCTAGTCATGGAAACGGTGACGATAATCAGCGGAGATGTCTCATTTCAGACGATGACGAGCCAAATCCTGAAAGATCATTACAGGACAGCATCTTTCAGAAGTATCCAGCCGGCGCTGGAGTATATTTATAATGATACTCCCTCCCTCATAGTCATCGAGATTGACAGAGATGATGAGAAGACTATCGCCTTTCTTAATCTACTGAAGGAAGACCCCCTGTTCAGCCGCCTTCCTATCCTTGCTGTTTTTGATGGTGATATCGACACGGCAGGATGGGAAAATATTATCTTCGAAGACTATATCAGGAAAGAGGATGTGAAGAGCGATATTCTCTCAAGGGTTAAGTTAGGTATTATGCGACTTGACAGGGTCGTAGAAATAAATCCACTCACACGCCTACCTGGTAACCTTTCAATTACCCGCCAGATACAGCGAAGGCTGGTTGACAATGAGATATTTGCCCTCGCTTACGCGGATCTTGACAACTTCAAGCCCTTTAACGACCGTTATGGATTCGGCCGGGGAGACGATCTTATCCGTATGACGGGCAGGATCATCTTCAATATCGTGAAAGCCACGCAGTCACAGGGATGCTTTGTCGGACACATCGGGGGGGATGATTTTGTCATTATTATGAAACCTGACTTGATCATAACGGCAGCGCAAACCATTATCGAGCAGTTTGACAGGGTTGTGGTCGGGTTTTATGACCCCGAGGATTGGGATGCCGGTTATATAATCGCCACGGACCGAAAGGGCAACAAGGCAAAAATCCCGACAACAAGTATATCTATAGGAATAACAGATACGGATAAAAGATCATTCAGTCATCATGGTCAATTAATGGAAGCCGCTTCGGAAATGAAACGCTTTGCGAAACAGTTCACTGGAAGCTGTGTCAAGGTGGATCAGCGTGGGAAAAACACCGATCATGTATGATCCTCGGTACAATGACCTTTCGTTTGACTCTTATTTAATACCGGCGCCATCATAGAAATTAAAAAAGGTAGCTATATAATAAGGAGGAACTTGCCCGGAGTCTTTGAAATTTGCGTAGAAGCCCAATTTTCCGCCGCCCATTCCCTAGCCGGTTATCAGGGAAACTGCGCCCATGTGCATGGGCATA
>DASPQI010000435.1:0-2665 GCA_035625045.1 Syntrophales bacterium
ATAGCCATACAATTATGATCCCTTCCTCTTTACGCACGCTATAACAAATTGTTGTAGTTTGTTGCCGGATACCTCTTTTTCCTTCGTAGATATTAAATCGACGGACTTGACGAAGGTAGCTCCTGCCAGGTTCTTCATGAAATGCGCGACGGCGATATTGTTTCTGGCCATGCCTTCAAAGGTAGTATCTATTCCCTTCTCGCTTAATTTCTCAAGCCAGATGTCATTTGTGGGGACCAGTGTTGTCAACTCATCCAGCATACGGACGGGCGCCAGACGGTTTTCTTCGAGATTATTAATGATTGCAAGTTTTTTCTCCAGAAGCACCTTGTCTTTCTTATACATTTCTATGTCCACAACGACCTTATCCAGACGCTCAAGAATTTCTTTCTTGGCTTTAATGTTTTTATCAAGTGAGTCGATCCTCATACTGAGATAAAGTTGAAAAGAGCCGATCGCGAGGATAAAGAATATGAAAATGATGGCGATGACCACAATCTGCCGTGTTAGATCTTCCCTTTTTACTTTTTCCTTGTAAGGAAGAAGATTAATCCTGATCATTTATCACCTACTTTTCTTAATGCCAAACCTACTCCCACTGTGGCGATTGGTTTAATCTCTTCAATCGTTGCCGGATCTAAGGTCTTTATATTGTATCCTATCTTTTTAAAGGGATTGGCAATTTCTGCTTCAATGTTAAGCCTGTGAGTCAGGTCATTTACTATACCTGGGATTCTTGCAGTTCCGCCGGAAAGAAGAACATGTTTTATATATTCTCCCCCGTAGGTTGACCTGAAATAATCGACAGACCTCTCAATTTCTGAACAGATTGGTTCAGCATATGAAATGAGACTTTGCTGGAATTCTCTTTCCGCGGATTCATCGCCGCCCGGGCCTTCGATTTTTATTCTTTCCGCCTCTTCAAACGTTACACCTAACTTTTTCTGAAGCGCTTCAGTTATGGAATTTCCCGCTAGAGTAAAATCTCTGGTAAAAATTGACGCGCCGCCTTTAAGAACATTTATGTTTGTGATACTCGCCCCTATATTAATGAGAAGGGCCATTTCATTCTCTTCAAATTCATAATTCTCTTCATACATGGTTTCGAGTGCAAAGGAATCTACATCCATAATTGTGGGTAAATACCCCGCCCTTTCAATTGTGTCTGTATAAGTGGAGATAATATCTTTCTTTGCCGCGACAATAATAACATCCATCTGGTTAGGATTGAATTCATTTTCACCGAGGATTTGAAAATCGTAGTTCGCAGCCTCCATGCTATCAAAAGGTAAGTATTTACCTGCTTCATCCTTTATCAGATCACGCAACTCTTCTTCATCCATAGTGGGGAAATTTACTTTTTTTACAATGACGGAGTGCCCTGAAAGAGAGATTACAACGCCTTTCTTTTTGCAACCTGATTGTTTAAAAAGCTCCTTTATTTTCAAGCCCAGTTCCTGCGGCTCCACAGGTATGCCATCTACTATTATACCTTTCTCCAGAGGCACCTGGGAAAACCGGCTGAGAATGTGTCCCTTCGGTGTATCCTGTATTTCAGCAAGTTTTATTGAACTTGATCCTATATCAAGCCCAACAAGTTGCTTACTGCCTCCAAGAAGATCAATCTCGAAAATCTTTTTGCCTTCTGATAATAAATTTTTGATATTTAACATAATGATCTCATATAATAATTCATAAATAAGGTTTATTTTAAATACCGGTAGATAAGGTCATCCTTTCTGACCATTTCAAGTTCATTCCGCACTACCACCTCAATGTATTGCAGGTCGTTTCTAAGCAATATGATTTTTCTATTCAGTTCCGTGTTTTCAAGGGTAATATCGTGATTCGTTTTTTTGAGAGTCATTAGCCGTTCCTTCATCGCGTAATTATCGATGAGCCCTCTTTTACCGAAAGTAATGAGCATACTAATCAGAAAGACAAAAACAATAAGATATCTTCCTAATTTCATTCGTACCGATAATTCCAGTCAAGCTGGCGAAAAGTATATATATTTATATAAAACAATCTGTGACAATAATCACAAAAAAACGTCTTCGTATTTTTTATGTAACGCCTTCGCGACCTTCAATTCGGAGTACTTTCGTGTTGGCAATCCTCTTTCCATCTTTGCGACGGTTTGAGGGGCCAACCCTGCCCTCCTTGCAAGTTCAGCAATGCTCAGAGGAATGGACTCGCGAACCTGTTTAACTTTGTTTTTTCTCATCATGATATGTTTGAACAGTATGCCTTATGCAATGAATTAAATATATGAAATATAAATAATGTCAAGTAAAAAATATTATTCATGTTTAATATTAATTAATATTAATTAACATTGCTTGCTGTTTTTATTATCGCCAATTTAATGATAAAACTTTAATATAAATTTTACATGCCTGTTTATGTATATATAATTTTAATATTTTTTTACTAAAAAAATAATAGGATGTTGAGTAAAGGACTTCCTCATTTGAAATTCTGGAGATAAGGAGTCTTCTATGACAAGTTCAGAATAAACTCGTGCGATGAAGGAAGTATAAATAGATATGTTGTTATGCTTAATAAAGCGAAACGCAGCAAGAAGCCGTCCCTGTCTTCTGCCGTCACGGTGTAAACTCAGGCAAGCGGGATTTTTTTAAGAATCTGTGTAAGAGATTATTGA
>DASPQI010000436.1:0-4416 GCA_035625045.1 Syntrophales bacterium
ATTGTAATGGGCGGCTTAAATGGCAATATCATAAAGACCGATGTGGGCGCCTCGTTCTTCAAGTACCTTGTTGTAGCGCGTAAGACGAACGAAAGGCTTTTGGTTTTTCCCATGGGTACTTTCTGGCTGGGACTGCTTCAGCGGCAGGAAGCCTATACACCGGACATTGTAAACAAGGTTCAGGCCATGATTAATGGCATGAGAGGACGGTAATCCGATACCGTGTAAGACACAACCAAATAACAAGAAAGGACAGGAAGATGAAGTGTTCTCTGAAAAAAGTTTATAATCTCCTAATTATTATGGCGGTCAGCGTAATATGGATATCTCCCGCTGTCCATGCCGAGGAAAGATACAGTAAATTCGACATCCAGGTAAAAGTATGGGCAGAGGAATTAAGGAGTGAAGTCCTTGCCCACTTCGATCAGGCCATAAAGTCTGGTAAACTCACAGAGGCAAAGATATTCGACACGTTTTATATCCCCATACCCAATACCTATCCCCAGAAATATCACACCCAGTACGACAGGTTTACGGATGAAAACTTCCAAGGCCTCCTGGATACTTATCTGAGTAAAAGCAGAAGGCTGCTCTACTTCGTTATCCAAGATGTAAATGGGTATGTACCAACCCATAACAGCAAGTACACCCAGAAATTGACAGGGAATAAGGAACTCGACACCAAGTTCAATCGAGCAAAGGCAATTTACAACGACAGAACCGGCCTCGCGGCATCAAAGAATACGGAGTCGTTCCTTTTACAGACGTATAAAAGGGATACGGGCGAAACCCTCTACGATCTCTCTATACCGATATATATCAGGGATCAGCATTGGGGATGCGTACGTGTAGGCTATAATTAAAATTCTTTATTTTGCACTATTTTCATACAAGGAGGATTCACATGTTTAAGAAGTTAAGCGTCAAGATCACCTTATTAGTAAACTGTATTTTGTTTGTGGTTATTCTTGCCGGCTCGTCATTTATCGTCTATCAACAGAATAAAAGCCTCGAAGATCAATTCGCAGCGAGGGGAAAATTCCTATCAGTTCTCTGTGCCAAGGCCATGAGCCGTGTAATGGAAGAGGCCATCGATAACGGCGTGTTCTCGGTCAAGGATGCCTTTGATGTGGAATACACCCCCGTTCGCGTACCGAACTTCGACCCCCCAAAATTCCATACCAAGTATGACTCTTATACGGACAAGGCCCTTCTCCCACTTTATGACGAATTCCTGAAGGATAAAGACATCCTTTACGCAGTCGCCTTGGACGTAAACGGCTATTGTCCTACCCACAATACCCGTTACCAACAGCCGATCACCGGCGATAAAGAAAAAGACAAGGTGGGGAACCGCACGAAACGACTCTTTACAGACCCTGTAGCCCGCAAGGCAGCCACAAATGAGTCAGAGGAAACACTGCTGCAGGTATACGCAAGAGATACGGGTGAGGCTGTATGGGATTTTTCTACACCTATCTATGTCAAGGGCAAGCGTTGGGGTAATACCCGATTGGGTATCTTGACGGATACTCTTGACAAGGCAAAGCGGAGCCTCCTGATAAACCTGGCTGGTGCTCTGCTGGTGATGGGATTGCTTGCATTACTGACCGTATACCTCGTTGTGAGTATCATGCTTAAGCCGCTGACCGAATTCACTGGGATCGCTTCCCGGATGGCGGACGGTATGGTCGATGAAAAGATCGTTCCGAAATCCAACGACGAACTTGGCGAACTGGCGGATGTGCTCGAACGAATGCGCATCAGCCTGAAGACGGCCATGGACCGCCTCACCAAAAAATAAGACCTTGAGCCCCGCAGCAAGCAAACACCTTCGCTTGCTGCGGGGCAAGTAAGCGAAGGTGTGAACATCATTATTCCTTGAGGATCGGGGATTCTCCGTAATTTACTGCAGAGAGATTCAATACGTAAGCTCCCTCTGAAACAACAGGGGGAGCTTATTCTATGTCCAGTTAAGGTATCATTCATTCCACTTGTTACATCATCCAGGCGTCTTTCTCGTAGGAATGTATGCGGTATGGATAAAGATGGAGAGATCGTCTATACATCGCGAAATTCACCCTAATGCACCAATGAAAGTCGTATATCGACAACACAATATTTTGTTGTTATATGCTTTTTACTTGAAAGAAGTAATGCGAAACGTATTGAAGCAATGAGATCTTTCAAAAGCGGGAAATCTTGACAACGAAAATCAGGACGAAGATACAAAAAAATGTCGGAACCAACTAGACCTACAGCATGGATATCTGGCCGTTTATGTCAGCTTTATGATCTTCCTGATGATACTTGTGAATAGATAACGGTGTTTCGTTCGTCGCCAGCGTTTTTTTGTCAAGGGATATTTCTACTTTTTCTTTCTGAGCCAATTCTGCAAGTATTTGATCAAGCTCCTCATTAAGGATTTTATCACGCAGTATCAACATATTGTTACTAATATCCTCTTTTGTCATATGGTTCCCCCCTTCCTGCATTCTTAGGTCGGAAGCTCCGACAAATTAGTTCCATATGCCGACATTCTAATTTGTAGATGCAACCAAAACTTCTTCCAGACTAGATAAAATTATTTAAACTAAAAAAGGTTACTAAAAGGATACTAACGCATTTGGGATTAGCACTGAATTCTGCAAAAAGTGACAATTCCAAGTGATTTGTCTAGAAATTATTGTGTGGATCAGGCTAAATCTTTGGACAAAGGAAGCTCAAAGGGGTCATTAATTTTCAGGGACACCACAATATGCCCTTAAATGCCGTTCTTCCTGCTATCTAGTATCAAGCTTAACATAAGTCTTCCCCGTTATATTGACCTTTATCGTAGCCTTGGATTGTCTGTTGTTTTTCAGTTTTACATTGCCAAAAGGTAAGATAGTTCCCCTTGTAAGAAAATGAACCGTTTTCCCGTTGCCGAAACTGGCGCTATCGAATTTAATATCCGGTCCGAATGATGCGAGGTACTTAGTGACAGCCTCCGGTGTATCCGGCTGAATAGTATAGCTGTGGCCGTCAACATCAAAACTTATCTTATATGTTGTATTCTCAGAAACAGCTCTTTCCTTACACAAGAAGAAGTCAGACACAATATGTCTTGCGGCCTCTTCAAGATTTTTGTTTATTATAAAGGTGTGCAAATGCAATCCTCCAATTCCCGCAATGATTGCCAATATGGCAAGAGTTATGATTAACTCAACCAGCGTAAATCCTTTCCTTGATTTCATAGGGCACCTCTTAACCTTGATTTGCAAGATTCTGGTTTATGACTTGTTAATTGGATTGGTTTCTTGAATTTTTAAATTGACTACGACACTTGCTGAGACATCGATTTCGATGCGCGGATCATTTAAGACATGAATGAGTGAAAATGCAATATTAAAAAATCATTGAGAAAATACTAGAAATAACTAGTATTGATTTTTACCTCTCCATGACTAGTTTCTGTTCTTCTTTTGGAACGTACCATTTGATAAAATTATATCCTATACCAAGAGGCGCCGGCTCAATACCATGAAAGCGTGCATGGATAATCGGCAGTGCATCGGGGACATATAAGAAGAGATACGGCTGCTCTTCCGCCAGTATCTCCTGTATCCTGTTATAGTATTTTTTTCTTTCTCTTTGATCAAAGGTGCCCCTGCCCTTTTCTATAAGTTTATCGACCTCTTCGTTTTTATAGGATATGAAGTTCAGCTCCTTGGGCCTCGTTTTGCTCGAATGCCATACATTATATATATCAGGATCGAGGGAAATGGACCAGCCCAGGATTGTCGCATCAAAACGCTTTTCATCAATAAAGTCATTTATAAAAGCAGCCCATTCTAGGACCCTGATCTTGACCTTGATGCCTATCTCGGCAAGACGCCTCTGGATGATTTCGGCAATCTTGACCCTGATTTCATTTCCCTGATTCGTGATAATTTCAAAAACAAAGGGCTGGCCGTCTTTTTCAAGTATACCATCACCATCGGTATCTCTCCAGCCGGCAGCCGCCAGCAGCTCTCTTGCCTTCTCCGGATTGTATGGATACCTTTTTACGTTGGAGTTGAAGACCCATGTGCCCGGTTTGTAGGGACCTGTGGCCTCCTTGCCAAGTCCCAGCAGAATTCCCTGGATGATCTCTTCCTTATTGATCCCGTACGCGATTGCCTGCCGCACACGCTTGTCAGCAAATAGAGGGTTTTTAAGATTATAGCCCAGGTAGGTGTACGAGAAAGAAAGATACCGGTACTTGTTGAAGTTCTTACGGAATAGATTATTTTCCGTCTGTCTTGTGTACTGAAGGGGGGTCAGGTTCATCCGGTCTATGCCATTTGCGCGCAATTCCAAAAACATGGTTGCTGTATCGGGAATGATCCGCATGATAGAACCGTCAATATACGGCCTGCCTTCAAAATAGTCGGG
>DASPQI010000437.1:0-9853 GCA_035625045.1 Syntrophales bacterium
CGTTTTTCGCGGCACGAATTACGTGAAGGAACGCTTCATTGTGAAAGAATGACCCGTCTGCAATGGAACGGTCAATTATTACGCTGTCTGCATAAATCCTTCTCCCTGCCCCTATGTGCAGATGTCCGGCCTCAGAATTGCCTACCGTCCCCGGTGCGAGACCTACCGCTTCTCCGGCAGCAGACAACAAGGTATTAGGGTACATTTTTTTAAGCCTGTCCATGACAGGCGTGCGTGCGCTGGCGATCAGGTTTCCCGTAATGGAGCTGTTTTCCCCCCAGCCGTCAAGGATCAGAATGATAACCCGGCTCTTATATCTGTTTTTTAAGGAGAGGTTTTCTATTAATGAACTCCCTGTCATGCGCACCGGTTTGGGGATATCCATGAGGTCTAAGACTGTGGGGGCAACATCCGCCAGTTCTCCGTCCTTGCGCAGAGATATGTTTTTTTTATTCTGATCGACGAGGATGAAAGGCACGGGGCTTGTGGTATGTCCTGTATCGATAGTGCCGTCCGGAAACAGCCAGTTTTCAACAGTTCCATGATCGGCAGTGACGATAGCGGCAAGCCCTTCTTTTAAAGCCTCTTCGATAAGACGTCCCGTACACGTATCCACTGCCTCGACGGCGCGGATGATAGCCGGTTCATTTTCGATATGACCGACAACGTCTACATTGGGGAAGTTTACAAATATGAAGCTAAATGATGGGTCACGCATTTTATCTATGGCCTGTTCTGTTATGGCGTTGATGGACATTTCCGGCGCCTCATCAAACAGGGTCACGTCTTTCCGGGTGGGAACAACTACCCTTTCTTCACCAGGCAGGGTTTCATCTTTTTTCCCATTGAGAAAGTAGGTAATATGGGGTGCCTTTTCGGCCTCAGTAATTTTTGCCTGCCTGAGTTTGTGTCGCGCTATGACTTCACTGAGAGTGTCTTCAATAATGCCTTCCGGTGGGAAGGCAACGTGGATGTTGTTCTCCCTATAGTATTCAATCATAGTGGCAAAGTGAAGTATCATACCCTTTTCTACGCGGAATTTATCGAATCCGACATCCATAAGGCTTTTCGTAAGCTCTATTTCCCTCTCTCCTCTGACATTATAAAATATAACGGCATCTCCTTTTTTTATCCTTCCCACGGGTCGTCCCTCGTGATTAAATAGAACAAGGGGAGGGAATGTCTCATCGTTATTTCCTTCCCGATAGGCATTCCTTACGGCATGAGACATGACAAATTTGGCATCCGACACGGTGCTTTTCTCCCTGGGTATATTAAGGATTCTCCGACTTTGACAGAATGAGCGGAGATGGTTAATTTTAAGCAAAGTATTATAATACTGTAAAGCGAAACTTTAGCGGCTTTGTAAAAAAGGAAATTTGTCATGCCCTTATGAAAGGCCTTTTGTATTGAAAATATTATGATTAAATGATAGTTTAAAACGATAGGTATAGTTGTTATGCTGAAGGCAGATAGGCAAAGGGATCCGGAAAATATCCTGCGTGAAGAAATGATGAAGGAGAGGGCGGAAGTCCTCGGTCGGTCGGGCGAAAAACTATCCGCAGCCATTGAAAAAGTGAGGATGATTGAGCAGGGTATTGAAGAACGACTGAAAAGTTACCGTTCTATCGTAGAAAAATCCGGAGAAGTCTATGATGATGGACTTGTTTCCCTGAGACAGAAGATGACCAAAGAAATAAACGGAGAGATTGGCAGATTCAATCACGCAAGAGAGTATGCCAAATTAAGATATTACTATCTGATTGTAACCAGAGAGGCGATGGGTTTGCGGCGGCATCACTGGGTCGAAGAGTCATACAGGATTCCTCCCAGAAAAAAATATCTTCGGGACGTATAATGGACCGCTATTTAAAACAAAGATTGAAGATGGTGGATTCCCAGATAAGGGCAAGAGGGGTCAGGGATCCACGGGTGTTGAAGGCTATGGAAACGGTTCCCCGCCATCTTTTCGTGAATGAAGCTTTGAGGGATCAGTCATACAATGATAATCCGCTTCCCATAGACGGAGGACAGACAATATCTCAACCTTATATTGTAGCCCTCATGACGGAAGCCATGGAACTTAAGGGTAATGAAAAAGTCCTGGAAATAGGAACCGGGTCCGGATATCAAACTGCCATATTAGCGGAACTTGCCGAACATGTATTTTCGATCGACCGTATCGCATCACTTGCAAGCGGGGCAAGAAGACTGCTTGAATCTCTTAATTATTTTAATGTAGCAATCCGGGTGGGTGACGGCACATACGGATGGCGTGAAGAGGCTCCCTTCGATGCTATAATGGTAACAGCCGGAGCTCCCAGCATACCCAAAACTTTATTGGAGCAGCTTGCAATTGGAGGAAGACTTGTAATTCCCACAGGAGGCCGCCATTCTCAGGTGCTGCTTAAATTGACCCGTATATCAGAGGATTTGAATGATGTGAAAAAAGAAGACCTTGGCGGATGCCGTTTCGTTGATCTTATCGGAGAATATGGATGGGAGTATTGAAAATTACATGTTGAAAGTGTTTTGTTCTAATCGATTCAACATGAAATGGCGCCTTATCATTATTCTGTTTCTTTCAGTAAATCTACTTTACGCATGCACAAGCCATCATGTCAAAACAGCAAGAAAAACTAGAGGTGTGTACCATAGAGTAAAAGCCGGTGACACCCTTTGGAGTATTGCCAAGGCCTATAATATAGGCGTGCAAGATGTTGCCGAGGCGAACAACATAACGGATCCGAAGCTGATCGCACAAAATAGTATTATATTTATTCCTGAAGCAAATCAGGTTATCGATGATGTGATATCATCCGTCAGCGAGCGGAGGTCTTCTGCAAAAACCACGCAAAAAGAAGGGGAAGCACCGGCTGTTAAATCCCGGAAAGAAGAGATACCGGTTGATAAGGCACCGGTGAAAACTGAGGATGTATCTTCAAAGGATGTCCCCAAGAGTAAAGTTAATGTTCCATCCAAAGAAGAATCAAAGAGCCGGAAAAGAAAAGACATAGAAAATATCTCTGCGTTGACGGGCAAGCTGCCGCCGGGGAATGAGGCGGAACAGAAAGTCGAGACAAAAAGCAAAGGGAAAGATAGTGGGGAAGAACCTGAAAAGCTGAAATTTGATAAAGGGCGTTTCATATGGCCGGTCAAAGGAAAAGTAAGGTCAGGGTTCGGTATTCAGCCCAACGGTATGTATAACAACGGAATAAAGATAGCGGCCAAGGAGGGAACGCCTGTACTCGCCGCGGCAAGTGGAACGGTTATTTTTTCCAATTCATTGAAGGATTATGGGGACACAATTATTATAAAACATGAAGACAATTATGCAACTGTCTATACTAATTTGAGTAAAAGGATAGTGAAAACGGATGATCTTATAAAAAAGGGTGGTCGTATAGCCTTACTGGGCAGCACGGAAAATAAAGGAGAAGCATACCTGAACTTTGAAATCCGGCATAAGAATAAAGCGCGGAACCCTCTTTTTTTCCTTCCGTGAATCTGGCAGCGTTTGTAACACTATCACTTGCTGAGGTGTAGGCAGGGTAATAGATGGGACTTTACTATTAAGTAGGAGTTAGAAGATGCCGGGAGATTATTTGTTTGAACAAGGTCCGATTAGACCGCCCAGTGAGGCAAAGAGCCTGCTCATACGGGCAACAAGGAATTGCCCATGGAATAAATGCGCCTTCTGCCACACTTATCACGATACAAAATTTGAACTGAGAACTGTTGAAGAAATAAAAGAGGATATCAGGAAGGCAAAGGATATAGCGGAACATATAAAAGAAATGTCCTGGAAATATGGTGAGGGCGGTCATATCAACAAAAACATCGTTAATCTAGTATACAATGGTGATGAATTTTACAGTGATGGTTTCAGATCGGTGGCGGCGTGGCTGTATTATGGTGCTGAGTCTGTCTTCATCCAGGATGCGAATTCAATAATCATGAAAACGGATGATCTTGTTCAGGTACTGTCTTTTATTAAAGATGAGTTTCCTTCTGTAAATAGAATTACATCATACTGCCGGTCAAAAACCGCGGCCAGAAAATCTGTGGAAGAATTTAAGATGCTTAAAGATGCGGGCTTATCAAGAATTCACATAGGCATGGAAAGCGGATATGACCCGCTTTTAAAATTCATCAAAAAAGGGGTCACGGCTGCCGAGCATATTGAAGGCGGGCGAAGGATAGTGGAAGCAGGGATTTCGCTCTGTGAATACGTAATGCCTGGTCTTGGAGGGGACCGATGGTCGAATGAGCATGCCGAAGAAACCGCAAAAGTCATCAACCAGATAAACCCGGATTACGTGAGATTAAGATCACTTCATGTTGTAGGTGGAACGGAACTTTATGAAATGATGCAGAGGGGTGAATTCAGCCCCATTGGTGATGATGATGTACTGAAAGAAATAGGAAAGTTTATTGAAACGCTCGACGGAATTGAAACAACCATAATAAGTGATCATATCCTGAATCTTCTCGAGGAATTAAACGGGAAACTTCCGGAAGATAAAGATACACTTCTGGGAATGATCGATAATTACTTCTCTCTGTCAGACGAGGAAAGACTCATATATAGAGTTGGCAGGAGAAGCGGGCTTTATGGGAAGCTTGCCGATCTTTCAGATAAGGGTATGTACAGCAGGGTAAAGAGTATTATTGATCGTTACAATGCTCAGGATTACGATCAACTGGACAACGATTTATTAAAAATAATGAATAGATACATACAATAACACTTACCCGGCCTTAGCGGATGGATATTGACTATTTTTTAAAAATATGCTAGAAGATATGGTTAAATTTAACAAGTAGGTGAAAGAGATGTTCAAGGTAGGAGATTTAGCGGTTTATCCGGCCCAGGGTGTCGGGATCATTGAAGCAATTGAAAATAAGGAATATATGGGCAGCAAACAGTCGTTTTATATTATGAAGATCATGAGCAACGGCATGAAAATTATGATTCCCATCAACGGGGCGGAGTCCGTCGGGTTGAGAGAGGTCATCGCAAAAAAGGAAATTCCTAAGGTATATGAAATACTTCGAAACAAGGACGTTACCATCGACAAGCAGACATGGAACAAAAGATACAAGGAATACCTGGATAAGATCAAGACAGGCTCGGTATTTGAGATTGCCAGAGTGTTGCGGGATCTCTTTATTTTGAAGTCTGATAAGAATCTGTCCTTTGGCGAAAGGAAGATGATGGATACAGCCAAGAGCCTGTTGGTTAAGGAGATATCCGTTGCGAGTAAATCAGAAGAGGCCAAGGTAGAACAGGATCTCAGGATGATACTGACAGTACAATAAGCATCAGGTAATTTCTCTGGAATAAAGAATATAGCCTAATTGGTAAAAGCAAAATTCCCAGTCAAAGTGAATTGGTAAGCAACATAATAATACAAGAAAGGAGGTGATAAAAATTGATCATAAAAATTCTTCTCATGGCAGCTTGTTCAATCAGCGGTTATTTTATAGCTTCTTCATATTATGGGTTTCCTATAGCATTAGTAGGACTTTTTTTAGGATTATTAATTGCCATTTCTGTTATTAGGGCTGAACAGGCAATAAGAAAGGTATCCCTAAGAGTTATATTTGGCGGCGTTGCCGGTATGATCATAGGCCTTTTCATAGCCTTTTTTCTTGCCTATGGCCTTACTTTTGTTGGTGTTACTTGGGAGAAACAGCAGGTTGCCCCCTGGATATATGCCTTGCTGACGGGTATCATGGGGTATCTTGGTCTTGTCATCGGGTCAAAAAAAATTGAAGAATTCAATCTATTTGGCTTTAGTCAGGTGAAAGAGAGCTCCGATTATGGGATTCTTGACACAAGCGTAATTATTGACGGCAGGATTGCAGATATCTGTGATACCGGCTTTGTCGAAGGCACATTGTTGGTTCCGCGCTTTGTGTTGGATGAATTGCAGTACATTGCCGACTCTTCTGATTCAATGAAGCGTTCCCGCGGCAGAAGAGGACTCGATATCTTGAACCGGATGCAAAGAAGCAGCGGGATCAACATCGAGGTTGTCGATCAGGATTTCCCAAAACTCAAAGGTGTTGACGCGAAGCTCGTGGCAATGGCAAAAAAAATGAATGGTAAAATTATTACCAACGATTTTAATTTGAACAAGGTTGCCGAGTTACAGGGGATAAAAATATTAAATGTTAATGAACTAGCCAACGCCCTAAAGCCTGTAGTTCTGCCTGGCGAGGTAATGACGGTGAAAATCATCAAAGACGGTAAAGAGCCCGGGCAGGGGGTCGCATATCTCGATGATGGAACTATGATAATTGTTGATAATGCGCAGAAATATCAGGGATCGAATGTCGAAGTAGTTGTGACAAGCGTGCTGCAGACGACCGCGGGCAGGATGATATTTTCGGAATTGAAGGAAGGCAATGCGGATAAAAAAACTTACGGGTTCAGTGTAAAACAATAACATAAATTTGAAGCCCGGAGAGCTCAAGAGGCGCCGGGCTTTTTTTATCTTGAGCATGGCAATGAAAACAGTGGCGATTATTCCTGCCGGCGGTTCGGGCAAGCGAATGCGGGAAAATCAATCCAAGCAGTATCTTTTACTGGATGGTGTTCCTATGCTCGTGCATACGCTGCAGGTATTCCAGGGATCGCCAATGATAGATGAAATTTTTCTCATCGTCCCGGAGGATGATATTGAGTTTGTCCGGCAATCTCTTGTGGAAAAATATGACATTTCAAAAGTCAGCCGTATATTGCCAGGAGGAAGGGAAAGGCAGGATTCAGTAAAGAACGGCATTGATGCATTGGTAAATAATCATGATATAGTAGTAATTCATGACGGTGTCAGACCGTTCGTATCAGAGAAGTTGGTCCGTACAGCGATCATTGAAGTCTCAAACGCGGATGCGGTGACGGTCGGTGTCCCGGTCAAGGATACAGTTAAATTCGTTGATGATCACGCATTGGTAAGGGAAACGCTCAACCGCAGCGGTCTGTGGCTGACGCAAACTCCCCAGGTTTTTAAACGGGATGTTATAAAAAGGGCCTATGAAGTTGCATATGAGGATAATTATTATGGGACCGATGATGCCTCACTTGTTGAGCGGATAGGCATTAATGTGAAGATGATCCTTGGTTCCTATGATAATATCAAGATTACAACAAAGGACGATATTGTATTGGCAGAGTGCTTCATGATGAAGCTTAAAGCAAGCAGTGGAATTTGAAAGGGCAGGCTAATATGCGAATCGGTTTTGGATATGACAGCCACCGGCTGGTTGAGGGAAGAAAGCTGGTCCTGGGAGGCATGGAGATACCCCATGAAAAGGGACTTCTCGGCCACTCTGATGCCGACGTCCTTGTCCATGCCGTCTGCGATGCCATTATCGGTGCCATTGGAGGGGGCGACATCGGCAGGCATTTCCCTGATACCGACCTGACCTTTATGGGAATATCCAGCCTGAAACTGCTGCGTCAGGTGGGCGCCATGGCAGAAGAAAAGGGTTTCAAAGTAAACAACATCGATTCCACAATCATACTGGAAAGGCCAAAGCTGCAGGGCTATACTCATGAAATGGCATTGAATATTGCGAATGAATTGAATATCTCCGCAAACGTAGTTAATGTCAAAGCCAAGACTAATGAAGGGATGGGGTTTCTGGGACGTGATGAAGGAATTGTTGCCTTTGCGGTGGTTACAGTCAGTGGAAAGGACAACCGATGATGCCGCATAGGCCGAGGGTCAGGTTTGCGCCGTCACCGACGGGGGATCTCCATATCGGGAATGCACGGACAGCCCTGTTTAACTGGCTCTTCGCTCGGCACAATGGCGGAGATTTTATCCTCCGGATTGAAGATACGGATCAGGAAAGGACTTCCAAGATTTTTGAAAAAAACCTTTTGGAAGATCTGAAATGGCTTTCCGTAGAATGGGATGAAGGACCGGGGAAGGGCGGAGAATTCGGGCCGTACCATCAGATTGAAAGGCTTGATATCTATAACGGATACCTGGAAAAACTGATTGCGGAGGACCGGGTCTATCCCTGTTATTGCACGGAAGAGGAATTGGAGGAAGAACGCCTCAGCCTCCTTGCCATGAAGATGATGCCAAGGTATATGGGAAAATGCCGGCGTCTGACGGAAAAGGAGAAAAAGAATTTAGAGACTGAAGGGAGAAAACCGACCTTTCGCTTCAAAGTGGAGGCAGGCCCTATCGAATTTAACGATCTCATCCGGGGGGCAATGAAATTTGAAGGCGAGGCAATCGGTGATTTTATCATCGTCCGGTCTACCGGCATTCCTGCCTATAACTTTGCCGTAGTCGTCGATGATCACCTCATGGGGATTACACACGTCATCCGCGGAGAAGACCATCTTTCCAACACGGCCATCCAGATACTTCTCTACCGGGCCCTTGCTTTTACACCTCCTTTATTTGCGCACCATGCGCTCATCCTGGGTAAAGACCGTTCCAAATTAAGTAAACGTCACGGTTCTGTTTCGGTGCGGGAATTCCGGAATAAGGGCATCCTGCCCGAGGCGCTTATAAACTATCTATCGCTTTTGGGCGGCTCCCTCGGAGAAGGAAAAGAACTTGCTTCCGTGGAAGAGCTCATCAATATGTTTTCCCTTGACCGGGCAGGGAAAAGCGGCGCCATCTTCGATGAGGATAAGCTGAAATGGCTGAATGCCATATATATCAGGAATTATGACGTTGATAAACTGACAGAACTGCTCCTCCCGTTTATCAAAGAGGCGGGATATGAATTTGCTGTCCCTGATCGCAGTCGGCTTGGTCAGGTTGTGAATGCCCTCAAAGACAATCTTGTGACGCTGGCCGACATTGGGGACTACCTGGATATTTTTGTTGACGAAAAATTCCGCATTTCAGAGGAAGCATCAGCAATACTGAGAGGGAAAACAGCTTTACCTGTTTTGAAAGTCTTACGTGAGATGTTGGTTCAGAATAATATATCCGGTCAAATTTTCTATCCTGCTCTGATCAATTCGGTCCGGAGAAAAACAGGACTGAAGGCCAAGGAACTTTATATGCCGATCAGGGCCGCCATTACCGGCAGGACATCAGGGCCCGAACTCGAAAAAATCTTTTCCATCCTGGGGAAAGCATCCATTCTTAGAAGGTTGGAACAGGCAATTCAATTAGCTGATTGATAGCTATTTGATTCTTTAGGATGGATGGGGGTTTCAGACGATAATATTGACCTTATTCCCGGTCTTAATCGGTATCATCTTTTGTCTCGGATGTGTTATTTCTGTCGTTGTACCCCCAGTTATGATTAGCCGCCCTTTGCTATCATAACCATTATGGATGGAAACATAAGTAGTAACATCCTCATTGTTTATCAGCGCTCTGGCTTGTGCGAGAGCGGCATGCTCGCCCTCATGGGCTATAACAGCCAGGGGCGCCAGATACTGGTTTACAGCAACGGGAAATTTGAACGATACATCTGCATCCCGATTGATCTTGGTATGTAACATTGCCTTCATCCTGCCCGGTTGATATATTTTGAGGCGTGGAAGGCCCTTTTTGAAAAGAATCGCCTTTAGCTGCCAATCCCGGATCGGACTTTTTTATCTCATTAAAAAGGGTATTCAACTCTCCCGTCGCGCCATTTACGGAAGCGATTTTTCCTTGCGCCAGCACGTTTAGGATCTCTACTCTTTCCAAAGCGGAGATGTGGGGATTGGAGAGCAGTACAGATGCATTGTTCAAGATGGACTTGTATTCCAGCGATGCTATCCCGCTGTTTTCATCTACCTGATCTTGGCCCGCAGCAGCGGGGGCCTTATCAGGAACAATGGATGGTAAATATAAATTGGAACTGTAACCGGTTTGGA